>JAEESA010000276.1 GCA_016286115.1 Lachnospiraceae bacterium | reverse complement strand
GTCCCGTACGAAGGAGAAGGATCGCGCAGAGGATCGTGACCGGGAGAACGAGGACTGTCTGGTTCGTCAGGTTCAAAACCGACGCAACCGCGATCGCGCCGAACGCCACATGAGAAAGCCCGTCGCCGATAAAAGAAAACCGTTTTAAGACCAGCGTCACGCCGAGGAGTGAAGAACAAAGCGCGATCAAAACGCCCACGATCAGGGCATAACGAACAAAAGGATAGGAAAAGTATTCCGCGAGTTTTGCGATCATGCCTCTCCCTCCTTTCTCCATTTTTCAGCGTCTTTTTTCTGCTGCATCAAAAAGTACTTCCCTTCCGCGCTTTCCAGATATTCTTCCCTTGTTCCGAAAAAAACATCCGTTCCGATATGAAGAATATGCGTGGCATAACGCACCGCGGCACCGATGTCATGCGAGATCATGATGATCGTGATCCCTTCCCGGTTCAGTTCCGCGATCAGGTCATACATCTCGGCCGTCACCTTCGGATCCAGTCCCGACACCGGCTCGTCTAAAAGCAACACCTTCCTTGTGGCGCAAAGTGCCCTGGCCAGAAGGACCCGCTGCTGCTGGCCACCGGAAAGATCGCGGTAACACCGGTCCGCCAGCTCCGCAATCCCCATCCGTTCCATGTTTTCTTTCGCGATCCGTTTTTCCTCTTTGTTATAAAACGGCCGAAGCCCGCACCTGCCCTGGCAGCCGGACAGCACGATCTCCCGCACAAAGGCAGGGAAATCCTTCTGTACCACGGTCTGCTGGGGAAGATACCCGATCTCGTTCCGTTTCAATCCGTCTCCGACAAGGATCTGCCCGCCGAGAGGCTCGGTAAGATGAAGCAGCGTCTTCATCAACGTGGACTTCCCGGACCCGTTTTCCCCGACGATGCATAAATAATCCCCAGCATCGACGGTAAAGTTTAAGCCGTCAAGAATGGCCCGCGACTCATAGCCGAGCGTCAGGTCCTGTATTGTCAGCAATGCCATGCATTTTCTCCTAAATTCATCCCAATGCTTCTTTCAGCACTTCCAGATTTTTTTCCATGGAATTAAGATAGTTCTTGCCGTCATTTATAGCTTTCGCCGTAGTGGACTGCATCGAATCCATTTGCAGGATCTTAGCGTCTTGTGACTTTGTGTTCTCCACGATCGTTTGCGCGATCTTCTGATCTGAATTTTCAATGGTCAGCACGGCAGGCAGGCCAAGCTCATCGACTTTTTGCGCCAGAAACGTGATGGTCTCAAAGCTGGCCTCCGTTTCCGCAGAGCACCCTGCGAACGCCGCAAAATAATTTAACCCATAGTCTTCTGCCATATAAAGGAACGGGAACCGGTCTCCGAAGAGGATCGTATCGACAGCTCCTTCCGCAACCGCGGCCTCATATTCCAGGTCCAGCGCCTGCAGCTTCTTCCGGTATTCTGCCGCATTCTTTTTGTAAACTTCCGCATTGTCAGGATCCGCCTGTTCCAGTGCTTCCGCGATAACGCCGCAGAGCCGGTCTGCATTTTTCAGCGAAAGCCAGACATGCTCGTCATTCTCCGGCTCCTCTTCGTCCTCTTCCTCATCTTCCTGCATGCCCTCGACGACCTGCTCTTCCTTCACCGAATCGCCGAGCGCATCCATAAGATTGATGACGACCATCTCATCATTCACCGCTTCTTTAAGAGCATCCTCCACCCATCCATCCGACTCGCCGCCGACATAGACAAACACATCACAGGTTGAGATCTGCAAAATGTCCTCCGCAGTGGACTGATAGCTGTGGAGATCCACGCCTGCATCCATAAGCAATGTAACGGTGGAAAGGTCCGCTTTTTCTCCGAGGATGTTCATCACCCAGTCATATTCCGGAAAGATCGTCGTGACGATATTCAGCCCCTGTTCATTAGCAGGAACGCCGTTCGTTGTTTCCTTATCCGAGGATCCGCAGCCCGAAAGCGTGCCGGCCGCCAGGATCATAGCCATGATCGCCGCAATTTTTTTCTTCATTGTCATTTCCCTTTCAGATACATTTTTCACAAAGCCCGTAGAAAACAGTCCTCACCGGATCCATCTTAAAATGATGCTCTAAAAAGAGATGGTTTTGAAAGTCCTCCAGCTCCTCACAATGCAGGTGGATCAGCGTCCCGCATTTTTCGCATTTGCAGTGATAGCAGGGATTTGGCCCCTGATGATGATCCTCCGTGCTCACATATTCAAAGCAGGCCGGGCTGTTTGCGTCAATGATGTATTTCTTCAGCACCCCTTCATCGACCAGCCGTTCCAGCTGGCGGTAGATCGTGGACTGGCCGATCGGCGCGCCCTGTTCCTTAAAATGCGCGCAGACTTCATTCGCCGTAACGTGGACATTCGGCACGGTTTCCAGATACGCCAGCACCATGTCCCGTTGTTTTGTCCTGTATTTTGTTCTTTCCGGCATAGTTTCCTCCCGTATAAGCCTCTCATTTTGAGAACCGTTCCCAATTATAGCAATGTCAATTTCCTCTGTCAACAGATTTGAGAATGATTTTCAAATTTCCGGTACAAGCCGAAATGAACCCTTTCGCCGCCCTGCGCATAAAAAGACCGGGGCGTGCTGCCCCGGCCTTCTCATGTCTTCTATTCTCTATTTCCCGCCATAATAATCCATGTCGATCTCCGATCGTTCGATCAACACCGTGTTCTGGTTGAGCGCAACGATGATCTCGTCAGCAGTTTTATACACCGTCTCTTTGTCCGCCCCGTCAAAATAGCAGACGATCGTATATTCATGCGTGATATTATTCTTTTCGTCCACCCAGGAGCCCGTCGCTTCCTGCAGCGTATACCCTTCAAAATTCGAAAGGCAGATCTTGTCCACGATCTCCCTCGCCTCTTCCTGCGTGTATTTCGGCTCGTAGGTATCCTTATCGTTGGTTCCGATATACATAACGTACTGGATCGTCTTTTCACTCTCCGCCGCACCTCCCGCGGGACGGTTCACAACAAAGCCCACGATCGCGACCACAAGGCTGGACAAAGCGATAATAACCGCCAAAAGATTTGCTTTTTTCATATATGTCCTCCTCTCCAGATCAATCGGGCAGGAGGGAGCTTTCTCCCCTGCTCGTGCGCTTATCGGCGTTCGGCGCAAGCCGAAATAATACTAGCGCCGCCCTGCGCATGTAAAAAACCAGCCACAGTTCCCCGTGGCTGGCTTGGTTTGTGTCTATTTTATTAGATGCTCGGGCCTGCGGAAACAAGAGCCTTGCCGGCGTCGTTGCCTTCGTATTTCTTGAAGTTCTTGATGAACCGCTCTGCAAGATCCTTTGCCTTGGTCTCCCATTCGGAGGCATCTGCATAGGTGTCTCTCGGATCCAGGATCCCGGGGTCTACACCCGGAAGGGAGGTCGGTACTTCGAAGTCGAAGATCGGGATCTTCTTGGTCTCTGCCTTCAGCACGTCGCCGTTTAAGATCGCGTCGATGATGCCGCGGGTGTCCTTGATGGAGATACGCTTGCCGGTGCCGTTCCAGCCTGTGTTCACGAGGTATGCCTTTGCGCCGGATTTCTGCATTCTCTTCACGAGCTCTTCGCCGTACTTGGTCGGATGAAGCTCAAGGAACGCCTGGCCGAAGCAAGCCGAGAAGGTCGGGGTCGGCTCGGTGATGCCGCGCTCTGTACCTGCAAGCTTTGCAGTAAAGCCGGACAGGAAGTAATACTGTGTCTGTTCCGGAGTCAGGATGGAAACCGGAGGAAGCACGCCGAACGCGTCAGCCGAAAGGAAGATCACGTTGTCAGCAGCAGGGCCTGCGGAAACCGGGTTCACGTTCAGAACGATATTGTCGATGTGGTTGATCGGATAGGAAACACGGGTGTTCTCCGTCACGCTCTTATCCGCGAAATCAAGCTTGCCTGCGCCGTCTACGGTCACGTTCTCAAGAAGAGCGTCTCTCTTGATCGCGTTGTAGATGTCGGGCTCGCTGTCCTTGTCGAGGTTGATGACCTTTGCATAGCAGCCGCCTTCGAAGTTGAAGACGCCGTTGTCGTCCCAGCCATGCTCGTCATCACCGATCAGAAGACGCTTCGGATCCGTGCTGAG
>JAEESA010000275.1 GCA_016286115.1 Lachnospiraceae bacterium | reverse complement strand
ACTTGCTTATGACTCCGCAGACGATTTTCTCTACGGCTGCTGTCCGAATCCCGTTACCTGCAAAAACGGGATGGTCATCGGCGGCGGGATCATCTATCCCGAGATCAATTTCACCCTGCCCTCGATGGTAGCCTCTAAGGAAACCCTTCCGAAGGCAAAGGAAATCTATCAGGAGATCATAACCGGCGTACTCGAAAAAGCGATGCATCTTAAGGCGCCGGGCCTTGTCGTGGAATTTGAGACGCTCCCGCAGTATACGGAGCATCCCGAATGGGGAATAGAGATATTTAAGCTCTTACGCAGTACCATGTTTGAGTACGAGGTAAAATACGGATTAAAAAGTGTCTTTCGGATGACCCCCAACGACCTGAGGGAAATGAACAGGCCTCCCGTAATGCGAAGCGGCCGGTACTGGGAGTCTATGCTGAAGATCTTTACCGAATGCGCAAGGGAAGGAGCGGACTTTCTCTCCATCGAATCCACCGGCGGAAAGGAGATCAATGACGAAGCGATCGTCAACGGCGACCTTCGGACCTCGATCTTTGCTCTGGGCTGCCTCGGGGCAAGAGATATGAAATGGCTCTGGAGCAATATCTCAAAAATTGCGGAAGAGAACGGCAGTCTCGCTGCGGGAGACTCCGCCTGCGGATTTGCCAATACCTCCATGGTCTTAGCGGAACAGGGCTTCCTTCCTAAGGTCTATGCCGCGGTAATGCGCGCAGTCGCCGCTCCCAGGGCTCTTGTCGCCATCGAAAACGGCGCGGTGGGGCCGAGCAAGGACTGTGCTTATGAAAACGTGTACCTGAAGGCTATTACGGGAACTCCCATCGCTCTCGAAGGAAAATCCGCTGCCTGCGCTCACTTCAGCCCCATCGGGAATATCTCCATGGCCGTGGCGGATACCTGGAGCAACGAATCCATCCAGCAGGTCAAGCTTCTTTCCGGCTTTGCTCCTGTCGTCTCGATGGAACAGCTGATCTACGACTGCAGGCTTTTAAATAAAGCCGCCGAAAAGGGGCAGGCAAAGTTAATGCGTGATCTTCTGGTAGAATCCGACTGCTATCTCGATCCTCAGGCTTACGTTATGAAACCGGAGGTAGTATTTGAGATCGCTGAGGAGATCGTAAAATATGAGGACCCCTTCCTCAGAACCTTAAGTACAGCAAGACTTACGCTTGATATCCTTACACGGGCGCTGGACAGCGGAGAGCTGACCGTCGATGAACGGGAAGAAAACTGGCTTGAGCTATTAAAGGATCAGATTGAGGATATTCCGGAAGACGAAGAGGAATTCATCGCGGAAATGAAGGACGAGCTTTCCGGAAAAAACTATAATCCCGGGGAATACGGTATCTGATGAAATGTCCGGCTCCTACCCCATTTTCCGGTACTGCTTCGGAGTCATTCCGGTATGCTTGCGAAAGCTCTGGGAAAAATAGCTCTGGTTCTCAAAGCCTGCTTTAGCTGCAATCTCCGAGAGCGAGTCATTCGTTCGGATAAGAAGGATACTGGCTTCCTCGATCCGCTTTTGGGTCAGATACCCGGAGAAGCTGATCTTCAGCTCCCGATTAAAGATCGTGGACAGATATGAAGGATTTAATCCGACGTAGGCAGCAACTGTCTCCAGGCGCAGGTTTTCGCGGAAATGCTCATCGATATAGGCTACTACCTTCTGCAAAATGGGAATATCAATAGTAAGGGACGGTTCACCGAAGATACTGTGATCCGTCCTTTTTTTTAGCAGGGACTGTCCCCCGGAAAGCCCGTCGTTTACGGCAGAGCGTTCTGCACCGACGCAACCTGCCAGGTTATTGGCAAGGAAAAACAGAAGCTTGTTCAGATGCTGTACCCTTACCGGTTCCACGATCGGGATCGCGCTTAAAGCGGTATAGAGCTTCCTTCGGATATTTAAGGAAAGGGAGTAGCCCTGGATAACACCGTCAACCACCGTAATATCGGGATAATCCATGGCAACCGGGCCCGCCAGGATATAGCAGACCGGCTCCTCTTCAACGAAGACAGGAATAATAAAATGAACAAGCCCTGCCGGGCAGGAAAAAATATAACCGTCACAAAGCTCTGCCGAAAGCTCCTTTCCCTCCTTATGCATACGGGAACAAAAGGCGCGCTCGCCGCACGCCTCTTTGATCATTTCACAATAACGGAATTCCTCCGAATAGCTTTGAAGGATTTCCCCGTCAGCTCCCCAAAGCTCCAACGGAATATCCGTCGCATTATGATAATAAAACAGCTGTTCCTTTAGTCTATTTAAAAATTCCTTCACAATCCGATGCTTTCCGTATAAGTTCCCTTGATGTCACTCCAGTTTTCTTCGGCATAGGAAAGCAACCGCTCCGCCTCTGCCTTCGACATCTCCGGGAAGAAAAAGAAGGTTCTCTCCGATCCGTATTTTTTTACGATCCGGTCAGTGTTCTTGATCCATTCCTCCACGTTATCTCCGGAATATACCTTGATCCAGAGGGAAAGCCCCTTTGCTACGGCCTTGTCATAGATCTGATCCCATTCGGCAAAGGTCCCGTCCGGACCCGTATCGCCGCTGGTCCACTGCAGGGCATTGATCCCCTCGCATTCTAAGATCGCATCCAGATGCCTGATATTGTCCGGTCCGTCCAGATGATACAGCACCTGATCCCCCCATTTCGCCTGTTCCTTTAAGGATGGCAGAACAAATTGTCTGAACATCTCCGGCGAGATCATCGCTCCGGTATCGCACTGCAGCTTGATGCATTTTCCGGGTCCCCAGACCTGAAAGACCGTATAGGCACTTGCCCCGTTTTCATCCTTACAAGCGTCATACATCGCCTGCATTGCAGGATAATAGGCTTTGGTAACCTGCGCCACCCGGTTTTCGATCTCCTCCGGCTCTCCCGCCAGATCCATAAGAAGCAGGGAAGTATCCCGGAGCGAGGCCAGAACATCGATATTTTCCATCAGGTCGGGGATATCAACGTAGAAATCGTCTCCCGCCAGACGGTGACATTCGTTAATGAGCTTTAAATGCTTCTGAAACCAGGGATTTTCCGGATCAAGCTCCAGCTGCGGAATATCGTCCTCCCAGAACATATCCTCGTCATTAAAGCAGGGGATAAACCATACCGTATCCTCGGAAAAACCGATATCGGCCCCCAGATATGCCGCTAATGACCCGGGTCCGAAGTCAACGTTCAGGTTCGGAAAGGCTTCGCCGAGGAATTCATGCGTCTCGCAGAAATGACGGTATCTGCCGACTAATTTCTCCGCGTTCAGGTACTTGTCTTCCATGTCGGTCCACTTGTATTCCTCCGGAAGATCATAGTTCAACCCCTGGCACATCTGATCCCTGTACGTCCCTTCGGGATGAGGGATTTTTGCAAACTCCTCCACCTCCGGCTTTCTGGCAACAACATGCATCAAGGGTCTCCCCTTATTGCACTGTTTCCAGTAATCTGTAAACTTCTGCCTGGTCTCCTCCCAGTTTTCTTTGTATTTCATCGCTTATGATCTCCTTTATTTTTATCATTCACAGCCGATTCGCCCGGCTGTGCCGCAACCTGACTCCAAAAGCCCTGACCTGTCTCCTATATGGTTCAGCGCCTCTTTTCTGCTGACTGTTTGCCGTCTGCCGTTTTCCGTAATCCGTTTTCAGTCTTCCGTTTTACGCTATACGTTTTACGTAATTCGTTGACCGTTTTCCGTTTTCCGCTTCTCGTCTTCCGTTATACGTTTTCCGAAATCCCATACAGGCGATTCCGTATCCATTGACCCGCAGCAGGCAAAAACATCCGATGTTTATTCAACCATTTTATATTCTTTTTTTTCCCTTGTCCAGATATTATTCACCTGTATGTTTTCGCATAATTAACCGGACATTGAAAATCGTGTTTACGGGATGCAAGGCAGAATATATGTATAGTCAGCAGAAAATGTCGTACCGGTTATCTGGATTTCGAAATGATTTTCTTAAGATTTTCTCAGCATAATATTTTTTGATTATTCAAACCCAGACTCGGAAATACCGCACATTTCCCCACTGTCCGGCTCTGTTATGGATGCTTATTCTCTTTTATTATGGGTACTTATT
>JAEESA010000274.1 GCA_016286115.1 Lachnospiraceae bacterium | reverse complement strand
TCCTCTGACCGGCATGCAGAACTCCTACGACAAGGGCGTCGTGGATGAATTCGTCGTGCCCTTCGTCGTCCAGAAAGACGGAAAGCCCGTCGCGACCATCAAGGAGAATGACTCCATCATCTTCTTCAACTTCCGTCCGGACCGCGCGAGGGAGATCACGAAGACCTTCTGCCTCGACGAACTCGACGGGTTTGATCGCGGGCCGCGCAAAAAAGTGCATTATATCTGTTTCACGGATTATGACGTGACGATCCCGAATAAGGAAGTAGCGTTTAAGAAGGTGGAGCTGAAGAACACCTTCGGCCAGTGGCTGGCGGAAAACGGTTTGAAACAGGCCAGGATCGCCGAGACCGAAAAGTATGCGCATGTGACCTTCTTCTTCAACGGCGGCGTGGAAGAACCGAACCCCGGCGAAGACCGGATCCTTGTCAAGAGCCCGAAGGTCGCGACCTACGATCTGCAGCCGGAGATGAGCGCTCCCGAGGTTTGCGACCGCCTGTGCGAATCGATCCGTTCCGGAAAATATGACGTGATCATCATCAACTTCGCGAACCCGGATATGGTGGGGCATACCGGCGTGATCCCGGCAGCCGTGAAGGCGATCGAAGCCGTGGACGAATGCGTCGGAAAAGCACTTGCCGCGTTGAAGGAAGTGGATGGACAGATGTTCCTGTGCGCGGATCACGGTAACGCCGATCAGATGATCGACTATGAAACAGGCCTGCCGCATACCGCCCATACCACGAACCCGGTGCCGTTCGTGCTCTTCAACTACGACCCGGATTACAAGCTGAAGGAAGGCGGGAGATTATGCGACATCGTTCCTACCCTGATCGACATGATGGGAATGGAGAAACCCGCGGAAATGACCGGAGAATCATTACTGATCAAAAAGTAAAGGAGAGTAAAATGCAGGAATTCAAACCCGTCAAGGAGGGGAAAGTCCGGGAGATCTTCGATATCGGAGACGCGATGATCATCGTCGCCACGGACAGGATCTCCGCCTTTGACCATATCTTAAGAAACAAGGTGCCCGGAAAGGGAGAGATTTTGACAAAGATGAGCAGCTTCTGGTTCGACTACACGAAGGACATGGTGCCGAACCACATGCTCAGCATCAACAACAAGGAAATGCCTCCGTATTTCCAGGCCATGCTTTTCGAGAACAAGAGTATGAAGTGCAAGAAGCTCAAAATGTTCCCGATCGAATGCATCGTGCGCGGTTACATCACCGGCAGCGGCTGGGAAAACTATCAGAAGGACGGATCGGTCTGCGGGATCAAGCTGCCCGAAGGCTTGAAGGAGTGCGAGAAGCTTCCCGAGCCCATTTATACGCCGACGACAAAGGCGGAGATCGGCCTTCACGACGAGGACGTTTCCTTTGAACAGACCGTGACCATTCTTGAAAAGAGCTTTCCCGGAAAGGGAAGGAATATGCCGAAAAGATCCGGGATCTTACGATCGCTCTTTATAAGAAGTGCGCGGATTACGCGGCGGAGCGCGGCATTCTGATCGCAGATACCAAGTTTGAGTTCGGCCTTGATGAAGAGGGCACGATCACGATCGGGGACGAAATGCTGACGCCCGACAGCTCCCGGTTCTGGCCGGCGGAAGGCTATGAAGCGGGAAAGAGCCAGCCGTCCTATGACAAGCAGTTTGTCCGGGATTATCTGAAAGCCAATCCCGACAGCGATTTCCTTCTTCCGGAGGAAGTGGTGCGTAAGACGATCGACAAGTACAAGGAAGCGTATTTCCAGCTTACGGGGGAAAATATCTGATGGGTACAGACGAATACACGAGCCCGTTTTCGGAGCGTTATGCAGGGAAGGAAATGCAGGAGCTTTTTTCCCAGGATAAGAAATTCAGGACCTGGAGAAAGCTCTGGATCGCGCTGGCGGAGACCGAAATGGAGCTCGGTTTATCCGAGAACGGAGAGCCGGTCATCACGCAGGAGATGATCGACGAACTGAAGAACCACGCCGAGGATATCAATTATGATGTGGCGAAAAAGCGTGAAGCCGAGGTGCGGCATGATGTGATGAGCCATGTTTTCGCCTACGGCGTGCAGTGCCCGAAGGCGGCCGGCATCATTCATCTTGGTGCCACGAGCTGTTTTGTCGGGGACAATACGGACATGATCCTGATGAAGGAAGGGCTGGCGCTTGTCCATAAGAAGCTGGTGAGCCTGATCGACGCTCTTGCTGCTTTCGCAAGGCAGTATAAGGCGCTGCCGACGCTGGCTTTCACCCATTTTCAGCCGGCGCAGCCCACAACGGTCGGGAAACGGGCAACGCTTTGGATCAATGAATTTATGATGGATCTTGCGGATCTCGAATATACCGCATCTTCCTTAAAGCTCCTCGGTTCCAAGGGGACCACGGGAACGCAGGCTTCCTTTAATGAGCTTTTTGACGGAGACCTGGAAAAGATCGATAAGATCGATCCGATGATCGCT
The DNA here is from genome assembly GCA_016286115.1 of Lachnospiraceae bacterium. Taxonomy (GTDB): domain Bacteria; phylum Bacillota; class Clostridia; order Lachnospirales; family Lachnospiraceae; genus RUG12461. The sequence goes on along the minus strand of JAEESA010000274.1, from coordinate 1,634 downwards.
GAAAAGATGGGCTTTGATTCGTGCGTTCCGGTTTCCGGGCAGACCTATTCGAGAAAATATGACACGAGGGTTTTGAACGTTCTCGCGGGGATCGCTTCCAGCGCGGCGAAGTTCAGTAATGATATCCGCCTTCTGCAGCATCTGAAGGAGGTGGAGGAGCCCTTTGAAAAGCACCAGATCGGGTCTTCTGCGATGGCGTATAAACGTAATCCGATGCGGAGCGAACGCATTGCGTCTTTGTCCCGGTATCTTTTAACGGATGCGCTGAACCCGGCGCTGACGGCGTCAACGCAGTGGTTTGAGCGGACGCTTGACGATTCCGCGAACCGGAGGATCTCGGTGGCGGAAGGCTTCCTTGCGGCGGACGGGATATTGAACCTTTGCCTCAACGTGGCTTCCGGCCTGGTGGTCTATCCGAAGGTGATCGAAAAGCATCTGATGGCGGAGCTCCCCTTCATGGCGACCGAGAATATCCTGATGGACGCGGTGAAACGGGGCGGCAACCGGCAGGAGCTGCATGAAAAGATCCGGCAGCTTTCGATGGAAGCCGGCAGGAATGTGAAGGAAAAGGGTGAGGAGAACAATCTCCTGTCCCTGATCGCGGCTGATCCCGCCTTTGGGCTTTCGGAAGAGGACTTAAAGCAGGCCATGGATCCGTCGAAATATGTCGGGCTTTCCGAACGCCAGGTAGAGCTGTTCCTGGACGGGGAAGTGAAGGACGTTCTGGAACGGTACAAGGATGAGCTTGGACAGAAGGGAGAGGTTTCCGTATAAATGATCGATCTTCGGTCTACATTGGCAGAAATCATAGGCCAGGGAGCCTCGGACATCTTCATCAAACCGGGGCTGCCGCTTACCTTTAAAAGAGAAGGGCAGTTCGGTTCTCTCAACGATATCCGCCTGACCCCGCAGGACGCCAAGGACTTTTTGGATGGCCTGTATCTTTATGCCGGCAACAGGAGCGAGGATGAGCTTATCCTGCGCGGAGAGGATGTGTTTTCCTTCACGGCGGAAAACGTCGCGCGTTTCCGGGTCAGCGCCTTTCGGCATGGTGGCAGCTTCTCCGCAGTTATGCGCGTGATCCCGTTTCAGCTTCCCTCACCGGAGGACTTAAAGATCCCGGAGGAGGTCATGGGGCTCTCGGAGCTCACGCAGGGGATCGTGGTGGTCGCCGGAGAAACCGGGTCCGGGAAGTCAACGACGCTGGCCGCTCTTTTAGCTCAAATTATTGAGACCAGGCAGACCCATATCGTGACGCTCGAAAACCCTGTGGAGTTCCTTCATTCCCACGGAAAGAGCATCATCAGCCAGCGGGAGCTTGGTGAAGATACAAAAGGCTTTGCAGAAGGCCTGCGCGCAGCGTTATTGCAGGACGCGGATGTGATCCTTCTCTCCGAAGCCGAAGGCGAGGACGTGATCACCCTGATGATGCGCGCCGCGGAGGGCGGACGGCTGGTGTTGACAGCGGTGGAAGCGCCGGATGCGCCCACAGCGGTGGAACTCCTCCTGTTCCCGTTCCCACCGGAAAAACACGAGCAGGTCCGACACCGCCTTTCAGAAAACCTTAAAGCGGTGGTGACGCAGCGGCTTTTGCCGGAGAGGGAGTTTGAGGTGTCCGGCGCGGAGAAACTGTT
>JAEESA010000273.1 GCA_016286115.1 Lachnospiraceae bacterium | reverse complement strand
ACTCTGGCGATAAAATCCACCATGAACCCGACAAAGAAACCTAAGAGACCTAAACTGACGAACAGGAAAACGGTACCGATGATCCGCCCCACCGGCGTGACCGGCGCAAGATCCCCATACCCCACCGTCGTGAACGTGGTCAGTGAATACCAGACCGCATCCCAGAAGTTCTTGATATTTGCTCCCGGCGCGTTCCTCTCAACGTTCACCATAACAATGAGAAGGATCACATAGATCACGACCGCAATGAGAAACACCGTCACATAGCGGTTCAGCATATTGAGAAGCAGCCGTAAAAATTCCGTCCTCCGCGGGCCGTTGTTTACGAGCTGCCGCCGCACCTTCTTATCCGCCAGACGCTGGCGGAAGGTTTTCTTCTTTCCGTCGTTCATGTTGTTCCCCCATGTAACGCTTCACAGCCTGACCATTTACCGGCCACTAAATGCATACCCGGTTACAGCCCGATCCATTTCGGTTGGAGCAGGTTTTGCCGCCGCCCCTACTCCTCATCCAGTTTCAGCACGCTCATAAATGCAGCCTGCGGAATCTCTACATTCCCAACCTGCCGCATCCTCTTCTTCCCTTCCTTCTGCTTTTCAAGCAGCTTCTTCTTCCGCGTGATATCACCGCCGTAGCATTTCGCAAGCACGTCCTTTCGCATCGCCTTCACGGTTTCCCTGGCGATGATCTTGCTGCCGATTGCCGCCTGGATCGGGATCTCAAAAAGATGCCGCGGGATCTCTTCCTTCAGCTTCTCGCACATCTTCCGCCCCCGTTCATAGGCCGTTCCCGCAAACACGATAAAGGACAGCGCGTCAACCTCTTCTTTATTGATCAGGATATCGAGCTTCACAAGCTCTGACTTCTGATACCCGTCAAATTCATAATCAAACGACGCATAGCCGCGCGACCGGCTCTTCAGCGCATCGAAAAAGTCATAGATGATCTCGTTCAAAGGCATCTCGTATTTCAGCAGTGCCCTTGTTTCCTCCAGATACTCGATCGACTTATAGATCCCGCGCCGTTCCTGGCAAAGGTCCATGATCGAGCCGATGAACTCCGAGGTGACCATGATCTCGGCCGCCACATAGGGCTCCTCCATATAATCGATCTCCGACGGATCCGGCAGATTCGAAGGATTCGTGATATCAAGAACCGAGCCGTCGGTCTTATGCACCTTATAGACCACGGAAGGCGCCGTTGTCACGAGGTCGAGAGAGTATTCTCTCTCCAGCCGCTCCTGGATGATCTCGAGATGCAATAGTCCCAAAAATCCGCAACGGAACCCAAAGCCCAGCGCGATCGAGGTCTCCGGCTCAAACGATAAGGAAGCGTCATTGAGCTGCAGTTTTTCGAGCGCATCCCGAAGGTCCGGGTACTTCGCGCCATCTGCCGGATACACGCCGCAATAAACCATCGGATTCACTTTTTTATAGCCCGGAAGCGGCTCTGTACAAGGATTTGCCGCCTTCGTCACGGTGTCGCCGACACGGGTGTCGCGTACGTTTTTAAGGCTCGCGGTCAGATACCCTACCATGCCGGCAGACAGCTCATCACACGGCATGAACTGCCCCGCGCCAAACGTCCCGATCTCCACGACCTCGGCTTCCGCTCCGGTCGCCATCATCTTGATCCTCTCTCCCGTATGCAAGGTTCCGTTCATGATGCGGCAGAACACGATCACGCCTTTATAAGAATCGTAGATCGAATCAAAGATCAGCGCCTGCAGCGGCGCCTCGGGGTCTCCCTCCGGCGCCGGGAGCTTCTGTACGATCGCCTCCAGCACATCCTCCACATTGAGCCCCGTCTTCGCAGAGATCTGCGGCGCATCCTCCGCCACGATCCCGATCACATCCTCGATCTCCTGGATCACCCGTTCCGGCTCCGCGCTCGGCAGGTCGATCTTATTGATCACCGGGATCACTTCCAGATCATGATCCAGCGCCAGATACACATTCGCCAGCGTCTGCGCCTCCACGCCCTGCGCCGCGTCCACGACAAGCACCGCCCCGTCACAGGCTGCGAGCGACCGCGATACCTCATAGGTAAAATCGACGTGGCCCGGCGTGTCAATAAGGTTCAGGACGTATTCCTCTCCGTCCTTCGCCTTATAGATCGTGCGGACCGCCTGTGATTTGATCGTGATCCCGCGCTCCCGCTCCAGTTCCATATTGTCCAGCACCTGATCCTGCATCTCCCTCTCGGTCAAGAGCCCGGTCTTTTCGATGATCCGGTCCGCGAGTGTCGATTTCCCGTGATCAATGTGCGCGATAATGCAAAAATTTCGAATGTTGTTCTGGTTCATTTTTTGCTCCGATTTTTGAATTCGATTGTAAGGCAGACAATCAAATAGATTTTACCACATGATTATGCTAAAATGAAACACATGAACATGAAAATCGACGAAGATATCAAAGCAAATCAATATTCCCGCGTTTATCTGCTGTACGGCGAGGAACGCTACCTGTTGACGCAGAAAAAAATCCTTCTCGTCGAGACCCTGCGCGGCGGCGATGAAATGAACTTTGCAAAATGGGAAGATCCGGAGCCGAACGCAAGCGATATCATCGGTTTTGCGGAAACATTACCGTTTCTGGCCGAATACCGCGTTGCTGTCGTCACGGATTCCGGGTATTTTAAGAAAGCGGCTCCGGAAGAGCTGGTCGAATATATAGAAAACATCCCGGAGACCACGGTTCTGATCTTTTCGGAAAGCGAAGTGGATAAGCGCTCCAAAATGTATAAAGCAGTCTTGAAACACGGCGCCGTTGTCGAGTATCCGAGGGAATCGGAAGCGACTCTGCTCCAATGGATCACAAAGGTTCTGAGGGAAGACGGGAAAAAGATCTCCCGCGATACGCTCGCAGACTTTTTGTCCCGCACCGGAAACGACATGGTCCACATTCGCAGCGAACTGGACAAGCTCCTGGCCTATTGCCTTGAAAAGGACGAGATCACCAAGAAGGACTTAGACGCCGTGCTCTCCAGCATCAACACCGACAATATCTTCAGACTCGTGGATGCTGTGGGCGAAGGTGACAGAGCGCGGGCCTTTGCGCTGTACCGCATCTTTTTGGACAAGCGGGAGTCTCCTTATCTGATGCTCTGGAATCTGACAAGGCTCTTTGAAAAGCTTTTGCAGATCCGCGAGATGGACGATCAGCGCATGAGCCTTGGCCTTATGGCCGACCGGATGGGCATGAAGGACTGGCAGGTGAAAAAGAACCTTCCCCTGGCAAGGAAGTTTTCCCCCGCTTTTCTGCGCCGGTTGATAAAAAGCAGCGTCAAAGCCGAAGAGAATTTCAAAAACGGCCGTATGAATGATAAGACCGCGATCGAGCTTTTTCTCGCGGAGAGCCTTCCGATGCGATCATGATGCACGGGGTTTTTCGGCCGTTTGTCGCTCAGGATTTTCTGCAGCCACGCGTCAAGCGTCTGCGTGGCTGTATCCAAAAAAAACGCTCCGCCGGGACGATCAGATCCTGACGGAGCGAATATTTATTTTACAATACATACAGGCTGGCCCCTGAACATTCTTATGCTTACATTCGTTTCTTCCGCCTGCTCTTTGACCGGATAAACGACTATTCCGCTGAGCATTCCTTCCTGCAGCATTTCATTCAGCACGTCGAGCTCCTCCTGTGTCCAGACCTTCGTATCGGTGCCGGGATAACGCGAAAAGATTTCCTCGTACTCACTCATCTGACCGCCGCCTACTCTTCCGTCTTCATAAACTCCGATCACTAACTGGTTTTTTCCCATGGTATCATCATTTAATCTCACATCGGAAGCCACCTTCGCAATGCTGTGATCTGCCTGCTTGATCCCATCCTGAAGCTTTCTTGCCTCATATTCGCCCATGGTCACCCCGGTCACCACATAATCCTCAGGCGCATACAGATCACGCATCGCAAATCCCAAACTGGACATCATCCGCATTTCATCATCTGTATACGAGCTGTCTAAAACATATACCTGACAGGTCAGCTTCTTTCCGTCAACCTTTGCCGCGATCGTTGTTCTTCCCGGAGTTTTTGCCGTAACAACGCCCTTTTTATTCACTGCGGCAACAGACTTCTTCGTGCTCTTCCATTTTAT
>JAEESA010000272.1 GCA_016286115.1 Lachnospiraceae bacterium | reverse complement strand
AAAGCGATATCGTCAAACCGATAGGTATAGTCATGTTCGGTCTCAGGCGGAAGAAGAGTCAGATCCTGCTCGGTCTTTGCGGCTGTATTGACCAGAAAAAGCCCGTTATGGAGGTTTAAGAAGTCCTCAAGAGAAGCCGCCACATATTCGGCTGCGTCGGAATGCTCCTCGAAATCTTCATGCGCATAGCGGCTCGCGAACTTCAACGCGACTTCCTCATCCATGTCAAGCAGCGCGCTGAAAGAAGAAACGCCTTCGATATTCTGCATGACGGAATGCAGGCCCTTGTATTCGCTGACGCGTTTTAAGTCCAAAACTGTAAAATCGTCTCCGATAAAGCGGATCAGATTGTTAAAGAACAGGTTTAGGAAATTGATCGATTCCTCCGGGAATGCCTCGCGGCTGACCTGGCAGAAATTCATGATGATATGGAGCACGTTTTCACGCTGCCCCGATGTGTTTTCAAGATTATAGAGTTCGTTTTCGGACTGATAGCGGAGCAGGAGGTTTTCGAATTCCTGATTGGTCACCAGCCCGCGCTCGACCAGTTTTTCACCGAGGGCAAGATAATCCGGAACCTGGCGGCTCACAAGATCTTCCACCTGCTCGGGAGTGAGATAGCCCATTTCAACAGCCAGTTCGCCGAACATTTTATCCTCATGCGTCTGCATGATCACGATGCTGTCCACTTCGTCCGCGGTCATGTAACCGGCGTCCATGGCAAGCGTGCCGAGCTTTAAGCGCTCGCCGGTCTGTTCGGATAATACCTCAAGAAGCTGGTCCGGATTGATAATGTGATTGTTGAGAAGAAAATTCCCGAAAAATTGGCTATACATGGATTATCTCCCTTCAAAACGTGATGTGATGATCGTTTTAATCAATGCAAGTTTCACGGGCTTTTGAAGAAAATCCTTTGCCCCTGCCGTGATGGCGTTTTTGAGCTGTGTCTGGGTTCCTACGGAAGATACAACGACGATATCGGCGTCCGCAAAGGACTCTTTGATCTCGTTGATTGCGGTGATCCCGTCCTTGACCGGCATCACGAGGTCCAGAAAGATCAGATCCGGTTTCTTTTCAATGGCCAGCGCCACGGCTTCCTCCCCGTTTTTTGCGTCCAGAAACGTGGGCGTTCCGAAGGACAGGATCATGTCCTTTAACTGCTTTCTGGCGAGGATGGAATCATCTCCAACAAGGATCGTTGCATCATTCAGTTTCATAAAGTTCCCCCATCGAGTTGAAATGAAATTGTATTTGTTCAAAACCCTGTTCCGAACAGTTACTTGAATTTCAATACAATATATTTTACAATATAAAATCGTAAATCTCAATATGCCGTAATTGAAAGGATAATAAAATGGCAAATTTCAATTTTTTGATGATCTTTGATATCATTCTTCTCTGCTTTGGATCGTATATGCTGTTCGCCGGCCTGCGCATGAAGAAAACAGGAAAGATCAGTACGCTTCTGATGAACGAAAGCGACGCCAACCGCATTTCCGACAAGCAGGGCTTTATCAATTACATCTACGTGCGTATGATGGTCTTTGCCGGCACGATCGCGGCCTATGGAGTGCTGTCGGTGCTGGATGATCTGGAGGTGATCGAGATCCCCTATGTGCAGATCATCGGAATGGGCGTGTTCATCGTCATCATGGTCTGGTTCTTCCGCGGCCTCATGAAGGCGAGGAGCCGGTTCGAAGGCTGATTATGATCTGGGAAACGCTGATCAAAGCGTTTCCTTAGCGCTTATCCATCGGGATATAGTCTCTGTGCGTTCCGACGTATTTATACGCGGGACGCATTATTTTTCCGCCCGAAATGACTTCATCGATACGGTGCGCGCTCCAGCCGGCGATACGCGCGATCGCGAAGATCGGCGTGTACAGCTCTTCGGGAAGGCCGAGCATGCGGTAGCAGAAGCCGGAATAAAAGTCGATGTTCGGGCTGACGCCTTTGTAGATCTTGCGTTCCTTGGAGATGATCTCCGGCGCGAGGCGTTCCACCAGTTTATAAAGACCGAATTCTTTTTGGCGGTTCTTTTCATTGGCCAGTCGTTCCACGTAGGAGCGGAAGATCTGGGCACGGGGGTCGGACAGGGAATAAACGGCGTGCCCCATCCCGTAAATGAGCCCGGCTTTATCAAACTCCTCCTTATGCAAAAGCCCGCGGAGATAGTTGCCGACGGCTTCCTCATCCGTCCAGTCGGAGAGCTTTTTTTCCATATCATCAAACATGCGCACGACCTTCAGGTTTGCGCCGCCGTGCTTCGGACCCTTAAGAGAGCCGATGGCCGCCGCGATCGCGGAATAGGTATCGGTTCCGGAAGAGGACACGAGGTGCGTCGTAAAGGTCGAATTGTTACCGCCGCCGTGCTCCGCATGAAGGATCAAAGCGATATCCAAAAGCTTTGCTTCAAGCGGAGAGAATTTTCCGTCGGCGCGTAATAGATGCAGGATCGTTTCCGCTGTGGAATAGCGGGCTTCGGGCACGTGGATGAAAAGGCTCTCGTTGTCATGATAATGCTTATACGCCTGATACCCGTAAACCGACAGCAGCGGGAACAGGGCGATGAGCTGGAGACACTGCCGCAGCACGTTCTCCGGCGAAAGATCATCATCTCTCTCATCATAGGAATACATGGTAAGAACGCTCCGGGCCAGCGTATTCATCATGTCCCGGCTGGGCGCCTTCATGATGATGTCACGTACGAAGCTCGTGGGGAGGGTGCGGTACCCGGCCAGCATTTTACAGAATTCACTAAACGCCTCCCGGTCCGGGAGATTTCCCGTCAGCAGGAGATAAGCGCATTCTTCATAGCCGAAATGGCTGTCGGACGGGATCCCGTTCACCAGATCCCGGACATTGACGCCGCGGTAATAGAGCTCGCCGTCGCAGGGCACAAGTTTCCCGTCGACAAGCTTTGTTGCGTTCACATCGGAAATTTCCGTAAGACCGACCAAAACACCGCGGCCGTTCAAGTCACGCAGGCCGCGCTTTACATCATACTTTGTATAAAGCTCGGGATCGACCGAAGAGGCTTGCTCACAGAGCTTTGAAAGAGACAGGATTTCGGGGGTGATGGCAGAAAAGTTGTTCTCTGACATAAAAAGGACCTCCTTAAAAAATACACACAAAGATAACTTATTTTAGCACATAACATTGAAAAAATCAAAGGTAGAAATAATTTGTGCATGTTTCGGGAATGAAACAAATGGATTGACAAGGGTTTCGGGAAGAGAGTATTATAAGAAACGATTGGAGTTATATAATAAAACAATTTCAAGGAGGTTTTTATGGCAACGATCGATTTAAGCAAATACGGCATCACCGGTGTATCCGAGATCATTTACAATCCGGATTATTCGGTTCTTTATGAAGAGGAAATGAAGCCGGGTCTGGAAGGATTTGACAAGGGACAGCTGACCGAGCTGGATGCAGTGAACGTCATGACCGGTGAATTTACGGGACGGTCCCCCAAGGACAAATACATCGTCATGGATGATAATTCGAAGGATACCGTGTGGTGGACCTCCGAAGAATATGCAAATGACAACCATCCGATGTCTCAGGAAGTCTGGGAGAAGGTGAAAGAGCTTGCCAAGAAGGAGCTCAGCGACAAGCGCCTCTTTGTTGTGGACGCATTCTGCGGCGCCAATGCCGATACGCGCATGGCGGTTCGTTTCATCATGGAAGTGGCATGGCAGGCACACTTTGTCAAGAACATGTTCATCCAGCCGACAGCGGAAGAGCTTGAGAAGTTTGAGCCCGATTTCGTGATCTACAACGCATCCAAGGCGAAAGTAGAGAACTTCAAGGAACTCGGCCTTCGTTCCGAAACCTGCGTGGCGTTCAACATCACCAGCCGCGAGTCCGTGATCATCAACACCTGGTACGGCGGAGAAATGAAGAAGGGTATGTTCTCCATGATGAACTACTATCTGCCGTTAAAGGGTATCGCAGCAATGCACTGCTCCGCGAATACCGATATGGAAGGCAAGAACACCGCGATCTTCTTCGGTCTGTCCGGAACCGGAAAGACCACCCTCAGCACGGATCCGAAGCGTCTTCTGATCGGTGATGACGAGCACGGCTGGGACGACAACGG
>JAEESA010000271.1 GCA_016286115.1 Lachnospiraceae bacterium | reverse complement strand
CAAAATGGCTTTTTATAACTGTACCGGCCTGAAGGGCGTTGCCTTTGTAGAGGGCAGTGCCTGCGACGTCGGCGGGTGGGGAATATTTTACGGCTGCAGCAATCTTGAAAAGGTGGTGAATATCCCCAGCACCCGGTTCAACATGTTCTATGAGTCGGGAAAGAAGGCAGAAAAGTGGCTGGACACACCGGAAATGATCGCGAATCATAAGGAGATGTGGCGCCTGCGGTTTCCAACAGAGGAAGACAGGGAAAAAGGGATCCGGGAGCTTGACGATAACGAAGTGAAGAGCCGCGAGGATGCGATCCGGGCGCTTTCGGAAGAGGTCACAAAGGGCTGCTCTTCGGACCGGGAGAAGATCAGGGCTGTCATGCTGTGGATCATCCGGAATATTGAATATGAGCGGGGGCACGACAATCATCCCTGGGCGATCTATTCCGGGATCAAGGAGGTAGAAGCGGGAAAGAAAAAGGAACAGCTCAACTCCTGCGGCGGCTATTCCAATATGACGCAGGTCATGCTTGCGTCCCTGGGAATCCCCTGCGCGACGTTATGGAGAGAAGCAAGGAACGGGGAGCAGATCGATCATGAATTCTGCGCCGCGTATTTCGAGGGAAAATGGCGGTGGCTGGATACGACCCATTCGGACAACGAGAAGGGGGACGATTCGGATCTGGAGCTGGACGTCGCCACACCGGGCTTTTTCTTTGACAGTGACCATCGCGTGGATTATCTTCTTTACCGATCCGGCAGGGGCGGCGATACGGATATCTATAAGGAACTTCCGTTAGATATCATTGTGGAGGATGACGTAAAGGACTGGCCGGATCTGAACCCGAAGGATGCCTACGAAGCGGGAGGAGCGGCGGAGGACCCAGACTGGGTACATGAAACAGATCCGTCAGAGGTGCAGGCCGAAAAGGACAGGATTGCCGAAAGAGAGGCAGAGTTTCCGTCTATTCCAGCCAGCGCGGAAAGCCTTTTTGAATTTGATAAGAACACCGGCACCGTTACCGGGTACACCGGGAAGGAAGCAAGGATCCATATCCCTGACAGGATCAACGGCGTTACGGTTACTGCGATCGGCGAAGAGGCCTTTGCCTGGAAGCGAAACCTGGAATACGTCACCATGCCGGATACCATCACAACGATCGGAGACAGCGCGTTCTCCGGTTGCAGCGCCCTGAAACGGATCCATTTAAGCAGCGCACTTACCTGTATGAGCTCCTATATGTTCAGCAACTGCGATTCGCTGGATTCCATCACGATCCCGGCCAGCGTGAAGCGGATGGGCGAAACCATTTTCGGCAGCTGCAACAGCCTGGAGGAGGCTTTGTTTGAGGATTATGACTTCAAGATCAAAGTGATCGAAACGGATCCGCTGGGGAGCGATGACAATATGGAGGCAGGCACGGCGGATATCAGCTGGTACTGCTTTTCCGGCATGAGCGGAAGGGCGCTGAATGGCCTGGACTTTGATAAGACCTATCAGGGAACCAAATACCACAGGAGCCTGCAGGATCTGGAGCTGACCGATGACTGGAGACAGAATATCGTAAACATCCACCAGAGCCAGCTGGGGTATCGCGAGGGCTTCTCTCCCTGGCATATCGACGGGAGCAACAGTAAGGAATATCGGCTCTCGGGGAAAGCGGTCTATCACGAATGGGGACATTTTTCCGAAATGGGCCGTTTTACGGGGATCGGACCCACCACGTGGTGCCGGGCCTTCATCGAATGGGCCTACGCCATGGCCGGGGTGAGCAGTAACCATAATAGTAAAGACTATCTGACCGCTTTTAAATGGGAGGATACCAAATATGCCGGGCAGGGCGGCACAATGGAGCTCAAGCCGGGGGATATGCTTGGCATGGGAAAAACCCACTGGTGCATGGTCGGAAGCGTGAAGGAACTGAAGGATACCGTGGAGATCTGGATCATCCACGGAAATCATCCGAACCGTAATGTCGGTCAGGAGGTCAAACACTATGACAAGAAGACCGGTATTGCCACGGATATGGAGGATGAGGACTATAATTATTTCCGCGAAATGTATCAGGTGGACTTTTCCAAGATGCAGACCCGTACCGTGACGTTGGATGCAGGCGAAGGGCAGTGTGATGTCAAGAGCCGGGTTTACTGCGAGGACGCGTATTACGGGTGTCTGCCCGAAGCGACCAGAAAAGACTATGTCTTTGACGGCTGGTATACGGAAAAGGAAGGCGGGTTAAAGGCCTATCCTTATCGGATCCTCGGCGATGATGTGACCACGCTTTATGCCCATTACACCTATAACCCGAACGCGGTGACGGGCGTGGAGCTGAATAAGAGCAAGCTCAAACTTAAGGTTGGAAAGCAGAAAAAGCTCAAGGCAGCAGTGCTGCCGGCCAACGCGGAGAATACAAACATCGAATGGCGTTCCGGAAACAATGAGGTGGTGAGTGTGGAGAATGGTGTGCTCAAAGGGCTTAAGGAAGGAACGGCTACGATCATGGCCCGTACGGAAGGAGGCAATTATGTCGCTTACTGTGAAGTGACAGTCAGGGCCAAAAAGAAATAAGAAGGAGCAAAACACCCTTGATCATTACATATTACACGGCGGCGTTCGTGCTGGCGCTTGTACTTTCCGCTGTTTATGTTTTCATGTGGCATAAGCATTCGGATGTGAACTTTACGATCATATTTACACTGATCCCGATCTCCTGTCTGGGGAGCCTTTTGCTGGCTTCGTCGACAACGCTGGAGATGGCGCTGACGGCAAAAAAGGTAGAGTATATCGGCGGCGGTTTTCTGCAGCTTTTTATCATGCTGTGCATTTTTAATCTGTGCAAGATGGAGATGCCCCGCTGGGGCAGGACCCTGCTCTTCCTCCTGTCGGCGGTGATCTTTTCCGCGGTGCTCACGATCGGGAAGACGGACATTTTTTACAGGAGCGTTCAGTTTGAAACAGTGGACGGGGTGGGAGTCTTAAGCAAGGTGTACGGGCCGATGCATTATGCCTTTTTTGTGACTCTGATCGGCTGCTTTGTCGCAGGCATTCTCGCCATTCTCTATTCCCTGTTCAAAAGGAAATGGGTACCGCGCAGGATACTCCTTCTTCTGCTGGTTCCGGATGCGGTCTGCATCATCGGTTACGTTATCGGAAGAAATTCCGGCATACCGGTCGAACTGAATCCGGCCGGATATGTGCTGGCGGAGTTTATGTTTTTGTTTATCATGTACCGCGTGAATATCTATGACGTGGCGGATACCGTCATCGATTCCATGACGCACGAGCATGCGATCGGCTATGTTTCCTTCGACTATAAACGAAGATACCTGGGCAGCAACAGCGTGGCGCGGCGGCTCCTTCCGGCACTGGATGATGTGGCGGTGGACAAGCCCATTCAGCCGAAGACGCCGCTGGGGCAGAAGATCGCGCATTACCTCGACAGTTATCTTGCCGATAAAAAGCAGGATTCTTTTGCGATCACGGTTCACGGGGAGAAGGACGATCCCGAGGAGGAGCGGATCTATAACGCGAAGGTGATGGATCTTTATAACGGCAGGATCAAATGCGGCTTCCTCATTACCTTCACGGACGATACGCAAAACCGCAAATACATCCAGCTCCTGGACAGCTACAATGAGGACCTGCAGAACCAGGTGGACGAGAAGACGAAGCACATCGTGGAGATGCATGACAATCTGATCATGAGCCTCGCGATGATGGTGGAAAGCCGCGACAATTCCACCGGCGGCCATATCAAACGAACGAGCGACGGCATGCGGATCCTTGTGGATGAATTGAAGAAAGAGGGAACATTAAAGCTCTCCGCGTCGTTCTGCCGGGATGTCATCAAGGCGGCCCCGATGCATGATCTCGGAAAGATCGCGGTGGATGACGCTGTTTTGCGGAAACCCGGCCGGTTTACGGACGAGGAGTTCGAAAAGATGAAGCATCATGCGGCGGAAGGAGCGAGAGTGATCCATGAGATCCTTCTTCATACGGATGACGAATCCTTTAAGAAGGTGGCGGAAAACGTGGCGCATTACCATCATGAACGGTGGGACGGTTCGGGCTACCCGGAGGGGATCGCGGGAGAAGAGATCCCGCTCGAGGCCAGGATCATGGCAATCGCGGATGTGTAT
>JAEESA010000021.1 GCA_016286115.1 Lachnospiraceae bacterium | reverse complement strand
AGAAGAGGCATCTGAATTTGAGCTTGAACAAAAACGAGAAACCAGCGCAATAGCGCTGATTGTGAGTGTTTGCAGAAGTGCTGCAGCAATTCGTATCATAAAGATGATACAGGGGAATATTCAGGGGAGAAAATATGGCTTCGAAAGCAGATGTACAGGTCATCATCAATGGGAAAGTCTATACGTTGAGCGGATACGAGAGCGAAGAGTATCTGCAGAGGGTGGCGGCCTATTTAAACAATAAGATCATGGAATTTGATCATGTGGAGGATTATCGGCGGTTTTCACCCGATATGCGGGCGGTGCTCCTGCAGCTGAATATCGCGGACGATTATTTCAAGGCGCGGAGTCAGACGGAGCGGCTGGAAAAGGAGATCGAGGAGCGGGACCGCGAGATCTACGAGCTGAAGCATGATCTGATCAGCAACCAGATCAAGCAGGAAAGTGACGAGAAGAAGCGGAAAGAGCTGGAAAGCGAGAACAAGGAGCTGCTTCTTAACAAGGCAAAGCTGGAAGCGACATTGGAGGATGCGCTTCTTGGCAAAGTATCAAACAAAAAGGATCTGGAGAATGCAAATCCCCGAACTTCTGGCACCGGGAGGAAGTCTTGAAGCCGCGAAGGCCGTGATCGACGCCGGCGCTAATGCCGTATACACGGGGCTGTCAAGATTTTCCGCCAGAGCCTATGCCGTCAATCTTCAGGAAGAAGAACTGACGGAACTTCTTCATTACGCACATCTTCATGGAGCGTCGGTTCATCTGACGCTAAACACCCTGATCAAAAACAGGGAGATGGAGGAAGCGCTCATGCTTTTGAAAACTCCCTATGAAGAGGGATTGGATGCCGTGATCCTGCAGGATCATGGTTTGTTTTCTGTTGTCAAAAAAGCATATCCGGGCCTCTCTTTACATGCGAGCACACAAATGAATCTCTGCAGCGCCGGGGGCGCTCGTTTCCTAAAGGAACGGGGCGCGGAGCGGGTCGTGCTCGGGAGAGAGCTTTCCCTGGAAGAAATCTCAGCGATCAAAAGAGAAGCAGAAGTGGAAGTGGAGGTATTCTGCCACGGGGCGCTGTGCTGCTCTTACTCCGGAACCTGCCTTCTTTCCGCAGCACTCGGCGGGAGGTCCGCAAACCGTGGGCGCTGCGCCGGACCCTGCCGCCTTCCCTATGAGGCTTTTGGGAAAAAGGGGTATCCCTTCAGTTTAAAGGACCTTTGCACGATCAGGCATCTTCCGGAGATAGCCAGGGCGGGTGCCGATTCTTTGAAGATCGAGGGGCGGCATAAGAGTAAAGAATACGCGGTAAGAGTTACGGAGGTGTACCGGAAGTATCTGGACCGGCTGAAGGAAGAGGGACCGGATGGCTATACCGTGGATGAAAAGGATATCGAAGCTCTTTTGCAGAGCGGGAACCGGAACGGCTTTACGGACCGGTATCTGTTCGTGCATAATGACGCGTCCATGAACTCCGGGGACAGCCCTTCGTATGAGGTGCAAATGGAAAATCTCCCGGCGAAAAAGAATGACGGCGTTCCGGTCGAAGGAACGTGGACCGTAAAGAGAGGCGAAAGGATCTCCTTTGTTCTGAAATGTAATGATACAGAGGCTAAAGCAGAGGGAGATATCCCTTCGGAAGCGAAAAAGGAGCCGCTGCGGGAGAGTGTTCTGCGGGAGAAAACGGGGACGCTTGGGGATACAGCTTTTACGCTTCAAAACCTTACCGTGGAGCTGGAGGACGGGCTCTTCATCCCGCTTTCGGTGATCAAAGGGCTGAAGCGGGAGGCAGCAGCGGCGCTGGAAAAGAAATTGCTGGCGCCGTTTCGGAGAGAGGGAAAAGAGTTTTTTGTCGAGCAGCCAACATTGACGCCATATGAATGGATAGAACCATTTTTTACAGCATTTTGCTCCAAGGAAGAACAGTTACCGCTGCTTCTCGCCGAAAATAAGCTGCGCCGGATCTATCTTTCTTTTCTGTGCTTTTCAAGGGCAGAGCAGGCATTGAAGCTCCCCGAGGCGTTTGAAAAGATACGCCGAAGCGGGATGGAAGCGTATTTCGCGCTGCCGCCGGTGTTAAGGAAAAACGATATCGACTATTACCGCACGCTATTTCAAACAAAGGAAAACCTTCCGGACGGCTTTCTTGTCGCGTCCTGCGACGGGATCGGCTTTGTGAAGGCGCTGGATTTTCCGGCGGAAAACGTGGTGCTCGATCAGGGCCTTTATGTTTGGTCGGACTATACGAAGGCGGCGTTCGAAGCGCTGGGATTTTGCTATGATACGGTGCCGGCGGAACTCAAGCAGGCGGAGATCATGCACCGTGAAAACGGGGGGAGCGAGCTTGTGATCTACGGCCGGCAGGCGCTCATGCATACCGCGAACTGTATCTGGAAAAACAAGGGGAAGTGCAAAAAAGAATATCCGTCGACGACGATCACGGACCGGAAGCAGGAGAAGCTTTATGTGCGCGCGGCCTGTGATGAATGCATGAATATCCTTTACAACGGCCACTGCGTGTCCCTTCTTCCGGAGCTGCCGGAACTGAAGAAAGAACGGTTTCGTTCGTTCCGTTACACGTTCACGTTTGAAAGCGCCGAAGAAGTGGAGGCGGTGCTTAAGAACGCGCCGCCCAAAGACGCTTTGCTTACGAAGGGACTGTATAAACGGGGGGTGGAGTGATGCCGGTTCTGATCAGCCAGGTCGCAAAACTTCTGATCACGGTGCTGACGGCGTTCTTTGCCTTTTTCTGCTTTTACGGCACGTTTCGCCATAAGTCGAAAAAAGCGAGACGTTTTCTTTACGGCTATCAGCTTGCGGTGATCTATCTCGTGCTGTCACTGGCGTTTCTTTCGATGTTCATGACGCGGCCGGATCCGAATACGCTGCTTCTTTACTTCGGGTCGCTCGGAGTGGTGACCGCGATCCAGCTCGTGTTTCGGTTTATCTATCATTCCGCGTCGATCCTTCTGACGAATTCTATGTGCCTGCTGCTTTCTTTCGGGTTCATCATGCAGACCCGGCTCGAGCCGGAGAAGGCGATGCGTTCCCTTATCTTTGCGGCCGTTTCGCTTCTGATCACGGCATTTTTCCCGCTCCTTCTCAACAAGAGGAAAGGGCGGCTCAGGAACCTGAAATGGACGTATTTTATTATCGGGATCGTGTTGCTTCTGATCGTATTTCTGGCCGGGCAGACCAGCTATGGGGCAAAGCTTTCCATCTCTTTTTTCGGAATATCGATACAGCCTTCGGAATTCGTGAAACTGCTTTACGTGTTCTTCCTGGCGGCGATGTATCATGAGTCAAAATCGAGGAAACAGATCCTGATCACCACGGCCTGCGCGGCAGCGACGGTGCTGCTCCTCGTAGGCGCGAGGGATCTCGGCGGCGGGCTGATCTTTTTTGTGATCTTTATCGTGATGAGTTTTTGCGCATTAAAGCTCTGGCTCGTGCCGCTGGCAGGCGTTTTGATGCTGCTCTTTACGTTTCCCGCGGCCGGAAAGATCTTCAGCCACGTGCATACCAGGATCCTGGCGTGGAGAGACCCGCTTTCGGTTATTGATGACGCCGGTTATCAGGTGAGCCAGTCGTTGTTTGCGCTCGGCACGGGCTCGTGGTTTGGAACCGGCCTTTACCATGGCCGGCCGGATCTGATCCCGGTCGTGATCCGCGACTTCATCTTTTCCGCGATCGGGGAGGAAATGGGGGTGCTGGTCTGTATCTCGCTGATCCTGATCTGTTTCTGCTGCGTGCTGCTTTTTTTCAATATGGCATTGGAAATGAAGGACGAATTTTACCGCCTCGTGGCGCTTGGCCTTGGCACGGCGTACGGCTTCCAGGTCTTTCTGACGATCGGCGGCTGCATCAAGCTGATCCCGTCCACCGGGGTGACGCTGCCGCTGGTGAGTTACGGCGGCAGTTCCCTGCTCGCGACCTTCATGTCGTTCGGGATCCTGCAGGGCCTCTATGTCTCGAATAAGGGGAAGGGAGGTGAGTTCCGATGACCGGGAAGAAACAATGGTTCTTCCGGAAAAAAGAACCGGCGGATAAGACGGAACACCCTCGCAAAAAGAAGGATAAGGGGCGGGAAATGGTGCTCGTGACCTATGCTTTTCTCATCCTTTTCCTTGTGATGATCGGCTATCTTGTCTGGTATGTGGCGGCAAGGAGCGACCGCTTTATCAATAATCCATACAACAGCAAGCGGATCGACGCGTTTGCCGAGAACACGGTGCGCGGGGATATCACGGACCGCAACGGCGTTGTGCTGGCAGAAACGAAAACGAACGCCGACGGAACCGAGACCAGGGTATATCCGAAAGCGAACCGGTATGCGCATGTTGTCGGCTACACCTCGAACGGAAAAATGGGGGTGGAACAGCTCGCGAATTATTATCTCCTTCGAAGCCATGCGAACCCGATCCTGCGGCTGAAGAATTCCTTCTCGGAGGAAAAGGATCCGGGGGATACCTGCGTGACGACGCTTTCGGATGAGGTGCAGGCGGCAGCCTATGAAGCACTGGGGTCGTACCGCGGAGCGATCATCGCGATGAATCCGGAGACCGGAGAGATTCTTTGCTGTGTCAGTAAGCCGGATTTTGACCCGAATGAGGTGGAATGGACCTATGAAACATTGGCTTCTTCCGATAATGGCGTGCTCTTAAACCGCGCCTCGCAGGGGCGTTACCCGCCCGGCTCCACGTTTAAGATCGTGACGACGCTCGAATACCAGAGGGAGCATCCCAAAGACGCGGAAAACTTTCACTTTACCTGTGAAGGGATCTTTGCCGCGGGTGGAAAGGACATTCATTGTTACCACAATACCGCGCACGGGGAGGAGGATCTTATGGATGCCTTTGCCGATTCCTGCAACTCGGCTTACGCGAAGATCGGTCTGACGCTCGATCCAAAGAGTTTTCAGAAGACCGCGGACCGGATGTTCTTTGACAAGGCGATCGTCTGCGACCTGCCGACCGAAAAGCCGAGATTTGAGCTCGCAGAGAACGCTTCGGAAGCGGCTCTGATGGAGACTGCGATCGGACAGGGGAAAACCTATGTGACGCCGCTGCAGATGCTGCTCATCGCTTCGGCCGTGGAAAATGGCGGCGTGGCGAAAAAGCCGTTCCTTTTGAAGGAAATAAGGAATGTGGACGGGAAACGGGTGGAAACCTTCTATGGGAAGAAGCTGCGGCGGCTGATGAGCAAGGAGGAAGCGGAAGGCCTGGAAAGCTATATGCGCCGCGTCGTCACCGACGGTACGGCAAAGGCACTGCAGTCGGACCGCTTCACGGCCTACGGTAAGACCGGGACCGCGGAATACGACGACGAAGGGAATTCCCATTCCTGGTTTGTCGGTTACGCGAGATCAGAAGACAGGGATCCCATCGCGCTGGCCGTGATCCTGGAAGGAGCGGGCAGCGGCTCCGCTGTCGCCGTTCCCGCAGCGCGGAGCGTGCTGGAGGCGTACTTCGGGTAACGCGACATTACTGTTCACACATGGCGGGCCGTCTCCGCTCCGCTCCGGTCCGTCGCAAGAAACGATCCACTGGATCGTTGCGACCGCTGCGGTGTTTCCTCGAGAAAATTTTCCCTTACTCCAACACAGTGGCTATATTTTCTTTGTTCTCTAACTGCTACTTTAGTTCATCATTGTGGCATCAAGAACGGGAAAATTTTTCTCGGAAAATCCTCCGCTCGCGGCCCGAGGGTATTTTACGTTTCCCGTATGGTGTGAACAGTAACTGTTCTCCTCGCGCGGAGCTGTCCGCAGGCGGCGTTGATGTCCGGGCCGAGCTCGCGGCGCACGGTCGCGGGGATCCCGGCGTCTTCAAGGGATTTTTGGAAGGCGCGGATCGTTTCTTTCCCCGGACGTTCGTAGCCCGATTCCGTCACATTATTTACAGGGATCAAATTTACATGACAGTTCATTCCCTTTAAGAGGCTGATCAGAGCACGCGAAGCCTCCAAAGAGTCATTTTTCCCTTTGACAAGGCTGTATTCAAAGGTCAGGCGGCGGTTTGTTTTTTTGATGTAATAGCGGCAGGCGTCCATGAGCTCCGGCAAGGGAAAACTTTTCGCCACCGGCATCAGCTCTTTCCTTCGTTCCTGGTCGGCCGCGTGCAGGGAAACCGCAAGATTGACCTGCAGTCCTTCGTCCGCAAAGCTGCGGATCTTCGGCGCCAGGCCGCAGGTGGAAACCGTGATGTGGCGGGCGCCGAGATTGCGCCCTTCTTCATGGGTCAGGAGGGAAAGAAACCGCATTAAATTCTCATAATTATCAAACGGCTCCCCCGTTCCCATGATCACGACATGGCTCACCGGCTCCTTCTTTTCTCGTTCAAAAAGGAACACCTCTTCGAGCATCTCCGACGGGGTAAGGTTTCGGACCAGACCACCTTTCGCGGACGCGCAGAAGGTGCAGCCCATCCGGCAGCCGGCCTGTGAAGAAATGCAGGCGGAGAGGCCGTATTCATAGCGCATCAGCACGGTTTCGATAAGGCAGCCGTCCACGGTTTCCAGCAGCAGCTTTTCGGTCCCGTCGGCCTTTGAAACCTGGCGTTCCTTTATCGCCAGCGGACGGATCTCTGCCGTTTCCTTCAAACGGGTTCTTAACGTAAGCGGCAGATTCGTCATCTCGTCAAAGGACAGTGCCTTCTCCCGATGCAGCCACTGAAAGATCTGGTTTCCCCGGTATTTCGGTTCTTTGAAAGAGGCGAGCCATTCGGCCAGCTCCTCCTTCGTCATCGATCTGATATCAACACTCATGTTTTATGGAACAGGGCGAAATAAAAACCGTCCCGTTTCCCCTCCATGGGCAGGATCGTCTCCTCCCGGACTTTTTCAAACTCCTTATGCTCCGCAATAAACCGGGCCGCGTTTTCCTGGTTCTCTTTCGGGTTTAAGGTGCAGGTCGAGTAGAGCAGTTCCCCGCCCTTTCTGACATAATGCGCCGCATTATTAAGAATCTCCCTTTGCAGAGCCGCAAGCTCCTTCATATCCTTCGCCGTGATCCGGTATTTTAAATCTTTTTTCCGCCCCATGACGCCGAGGCCGGAGCAGGGAAGATCCGCCACGACAAGGTCAAACGCCTCGTTCCGGTCCTCCCGCAGCACTCTCGCGTCCTGCTCTTCGATCTTTATCTTATCAAACGAAAGCCGCTTCGCGTTCTCACGGATGAGTTCCGTTTTTTCGGGAGTCAGGTCACAGGCTGTGATCTCGCAATTCCCGCGCAGCCGCTCGTATAGATAAAAACTTTTTCCGCCCGGTGCGCTGCAAAGATCCAGAATCTTCATGCCCGCATTAAGATGCGCCGCATCGAGCGCGAGCATGGAGCTTAGATCCTGCACAAAAAGAAGCCCCTCCGAAAATGCCGGAAGGGACGGCAGTCGGTCGAGGTCCCGCAAACGATAGGCGAGCGCGGTATCCTCCCACTTTTGGGCATGCACGTTCGAGTTTTCGAGGCTATTTAGGATCTCCTCTTCCGTTTTCTTCAGTGTATTGAAATGCACAGTCAGAGGCGCCGGAGCCAAAGACGCCGCCGCGATCCGCAGGGCCTCCTCTTCTCCGAACGCGTCGATCAGCAAATTCAGGATTTCTTCCGGGATCGAAAATGCGCAAGACGGCGGCAGCGTAGAAAGGTCGATCCGCTTCCTGTCGATATTGCGGAGCACTCCGTTCACAAAACCCTTCAGCCCTTTCAGACCCTTTTTCTCCGTCAGCTTCACGATCTCATTCACCGTGGCGGAGGGCGGAACGGAATCCATGAAATAGAGCTCGAACGCCCCCATCCGAAGGAGATTTCGGATCACGGGCCGGACCGCTTTTTTATCCTTCACAAAACGGTCGATGATGTGATCCAGCGTGAGCCTTCGTTCGAGAACGCCTTCCAGCTCCCTTGTGATAAAGGCGCGCTGGTTCTTCTCCAGCTCGGCGTTTTTATCCAGAAGATTCTTCAGGGCGATATGGCTGAAGGATACGCCCGCCTCCACATCCTGTAATGCAGTTAAGATCAGTTCCCGCAAGTTTTTCACAGGCTCTTTAACACCTCACCCGGCTGCACGTCGGTACCGCGCAAAAAGGCTCCCGCGTCCATGAGTTTTTTTCCTTCCAGCTGAACGAGAAGGAGCGATAAGGCGCCGTCTCCCGTTCTGACCGTAAACGTATTTTTGCCCGCCGAAAGCGCCGTCCCGGGGGCTTCGTTTCCCGCATAGGGAACAGCGGCGGCCTTTTTCACCTTAAGAATTTTCCCACGAAGGTACGTAAAGCTTCCCGGCCAGGGATCCATGGCGCGGATGAAGCGTTCCAGCTCTTCCCCGCTCTTTTTCCAGTCCAGCCGGCCAAAATTCTTATCGATCTTTCCGGTCTTCGTCGCCAGTTCTTCCTTCTGCGGCTCGGGCCGGATCGACCCGTCTTCCAGTTTTGTAAGCGTTTCCGTCAAAAGCTCCGCGCCGAGGACAGAGAGCTTATCAAAAAGAGACCCGGCGGTTTCTTCCGGATCCAGGGTCAAGCTTTTCTGCAATAAAATATCTCCCGTGTCCAGCCCCTCCGCCATCCTCTGGATGGTCACGCCGCCTTCTTTATCGCCCGAAAGGATCGTCCACTGGATCGGGGAAGCGCCGCGGTATTTCGGGAGCAGAGACGCGTGCACATTGACACAGCCGTATTTGGGGAGCTCCAGAATATTTTTCGGCAGGATCTGGCCAAACGCCGCCACCGCGATCACATCCGGAGCTTCCTCTTTAAGCTTCTCTTCCTGCTCCTCCCCGC
Source organism: Lachnospiraceae bacterium (assembly GCA_016286115.1). Taxonomy (GTDB): domain Bacteria; phylum Bacillota; class Clostridia; order Lachnospirales; family Lachnospiraceae; genus RUG12461. The sequence goes on along the minus strand of JAEESA010000021.1, from coordinate 11,435 downwards.
GTAAATTTTGGGGCTGGTACACCGGGATCCCTAAAGAAACCGCCGCCTCCTTGACCGGAGAAAAGACTTCATGCTTTCCCCTTCCCTTCGGCCGGTCCGGCTGGGTCAGAACAAGAGATACCGTATGCCCCTCTTCAACCAGCGCTTTTAAAGAGGGCACCGCAAAATCCGGTGTCCCCATAAATACAACTTTCATTCTTCTTCGTCCGTCTCCTCGCCGTTCTCCTCGTCGTTTTCCTCTTCATGCTCCACATCATGGATGGGGCCTTCCACGATCTCCGTGTACATATGCCCGTCCAGGTGGTCCAATTCATGGCAGAACGCCCGGGCCAGAAGCCCCTCCGCCTCTGCCTCATACTCTTCCATATTCTCATCAAACGCGCGGATCTTCACCTTCTCCGGCCTTGTCACCTTTCCGGCTTTGCCCGGGAGGCTTAAGCACCCCTCTTCTCCGGTCTGGCTGCCGCTCTGTTCGATAATAACGGGGTTGATAAGGATAAACGGCTCCCCATCATGGATATTCTCGTCCCCGACATCCACCACGCAAATCCGCCGGAGCACGCCCACCTGCGGCGCGGCAAGCCCGACACCGTTCGCTTCGTACATGGTTTCCAGCATATCCGTGATGAGCTCCCTGATCCGCGGAGTCACCTCCTTCACTTCCCTGCAGGCTTTCTCCAGGATCGGATCGCCCAATTCTCTGATCTCTCTTAATGCCATGAGTTCCTCCCTCTCAAAACCCGTTCATCGGGTCAAAGTCAAAGCTGATGTGAAAACGCCCCATTACTTCCGTTTCGGAAAAATGCGTTTCCACTCTGTCCTTTATCTTAACAAGCATATCATAAGACGGCGCTTTTATGAATACCACTTTGCGAAACACGTCCATCCGTTTGTACGGAATGGCCTCTACAGGCCCTGTGACCGCGCATTTCGGGTCCATACATCCCCGCACGATGTCATTAAGCGCATCGGCTCCCGACACCGCCTCTTCTTCTTTTTCCGAAGAAGCCAGGATCTGCAGAAAATGCCATACCGGCGGATAGTGCATGAGCTTTCGGAAGGCGATCTCTTCTTCAAAGAACCCGCGGTAATCCTGCGCGGCAGCAAAGACCACGCCGTAATGCTCGGGCTGATAGGTCTGGATCAAAACTTCTCCCGCCTTTTCGCCCCGCCCGGCTCTGCCCGCCGCCTGGGTCAAAAGCTGAAAGGTCCGCTCCCCCGCGTGAAAATCCGGCGCGTAAAGAGACATGTCCGCGGCCAGCACGCCGACCAGCGTCACCGCGGGGAAATCATGGCCCTTCACGATCATCTGCGTCCCGATCAGGATATCGGCCTCATGCCGTGAAAACCGGGCAAGGATCTTTTCATGCCCGTCCTTTCCCTTCGTCGTATCCATATCCATCCGCAGCACCCGGGCCGAAGGAAACAATTCCTTAACGGACTCCTCCACCTTTTCTGTCCCTGCGCGGAATGTGCCGATGAAAGTAGAAGTGCAGGACGGGCATTTTTTCACCATCGGTGTCCGGTATCCGCAGTAATGGCAGACCAGCTGCCCGTTCTTGTGAAGGCTTAAGGAAACGTCGCAATGCGGGCATTTCATGACTTCTCCGCAGGAGCGGCAGGATACAAAGCCCGAAAGGCCGCGGCGGTTCAGAAACAGCATGCTCTGCTCCCCCGCTTCGAGCGTCTTTTTTATCTTGTTCTGCAGCTCGCGGCTGAAGATGCTGCGGTTTCCTTCCCGAAGTTCTTTTCTGAGATCCACGATCTTCGTCGTCGCGAGAGCCTGCCCCGTCGCGCGCTCCGGCAGCTCCAGATACACATATTCTCCCTGTTCGGCCCGGTAAAAGCTTTCCACCGACGGCGTCGCCGAGCCCAGGATCACGGAAGCGCCGCACAGCCCCGCAAGCTCGATCGCGGTCTCTCTGGCATGATAACGCGGAAGCGTCTCGCTTTTATAAGAGGTCTCATGCTCTTCGTCCATGATGATGAATGCCGGGGACGCAAACGGCGTAAAGAGCGCGCTCCTCGGTCCCACGATCACATCGATCTCACCGTCCCGCGCCCTGCGGTACTGCTCATACCGTTCTCCCTTGGACATCCTCGAATTCAGGATGGAAACCCGGTCCGAAAACCAGGTCTTTAAGCGCTGCACGGTCTGAAAGGTCAGCGCGATCTCGGGGATCAGAAAGATCACCTGTTTTCCCGCAGCGACCGCTTCCTTCATGACCTCGATATACACCTCGGTCTTTCCGCTCCCGGTTACGCCGTGAAGAAGATAGACGGCTTTTTTGCCGGACTTCCTGTCCCCGATGATCCGGTCAGCGGCGGCTCTCTGCGCGCTGTTCAACGTGATGGGGTCAGAAGGAGCTTCAGGGTACTTTACCTCCTCTTCCCCTTCCTTCTTTTTCCGGGGCCTGCTCTTCTTTTCGGCAGGGGCGAGCAGCACGGTCTTGAGCGCGTGGTTCATCGTGCCCCCGTAATGCTCCTTCAGCCACGAAGCCAGCGTGATCAGCCGTTCCTCCACGGGAACCGCGCCCTCCACGATCCCGTAGACCTCCTTGATCCGGTCCTCTTCGATCTCGGGTTCGTCCGTGAGTTCAACGATATAGCCGGTGCGTTTTCCCCTCCCGAACGGGACATGAAGCCGCATCCCGGGCTTCAGTTTTCCGAGCAGGTCCTGCGGAATACGGTATTGAAAGGTTTTATCCACTTTTTCTGAAGAAATATCAATAATGATATTTACATATTTCTTGAATTCCATCGCTCCCTATACTATCATAAAAAAAGAATATTTGAAAGGAATCGATCACTCTATGCGACATCTAATGAGTCCTCTGGACTTTTCGGTGGCGGAACTGGCGGAGCTTCTGGACCTCGCCATCGACATCGAAAAAGATCCGTCCCGATACCGCTCGGTCTGTGTCGGGAAAAAGCTGGCCACCTGTTTCTATGAACCCAGCACCCGCACCCGCCTCTCTTTTGAATCCGCCATGTTAAACCTCGGGGGAAACATCCTCGGTTTTTCCAGCGCTGATTCCTCTTCCGCCGCCAAAGGCGAAAGTGTTGCCGATACCATTCGTGTTATTTCCTGTTATGCTGACATCTGTGCCATCCGGCACCCGAAAGAAGGCGCTTCTCTCGTAGCCTCCCAGAAATCCTCCATTCCCGTTATCAACGCCGGCGACGGCGGCCACCAGCACCCCACACAGACACTGACCGACCTTCTTACGATCTACTCGTTAAAGGGAAGGCTGGACAATCTGCGCATCGGGTTATGCGGGGATCTGAAATTCGGGCGGACCGTACACTCCCTGATCCATGCGCTGATCCGTTACCCCGGGATCCGGTTCATCATGATCTCCCCGGAGGAATTAAAGATCCCGAGCAATCTCAAGGAAGACGTTCTGGATCCCGGCCACATCGCCTATGCGGAGACCGACCGGCTCGAAGACGCGATCGGCGACCTGGACATCCTTTACATGACCAGAGTCCAGCGCGAACGTTTCTTCAACGAAGAGGATTACCTGCGAATGAAGGATTTCTACATCCTGGACAAAACAAAGCTCGAGCAGGCCCGGGAAGACATGCTCGTAATGCATCCGCTCCCCAGGGTCAACGAGATCTCCGTGGAAGTAGATGATGACCCGCGGGCCGTCTACTTCAAGCAGGCGCAATACGGCGTCTATGTGCGCATGGCGCTGATCATCCGCCTCCTGCAGGAAGCGGGAAACGAACTTCAGCTGCCCCCAAAGGAGGATAAAAATGCTTAATATCAGCGGTATTCACGAGGGCTTTGTTCTGGATCACATCAAGGCGGGGATGAGCCTTCGGATCTATCACGACCTGCATCTTGATGAACTGGACTGCACGGTTGCCATCATCAAAAACGCGCGCAGCGTAAAAATGGGAAAGAAGGACATCATCAAGGTGGAATGTCCCGTGGACGCTCTGGATCTGGATATTCTGGGGTTTCTGGATCACAACATTACCGTAAACGTGATCCAGGATGATGAGATCGTGGAAAAAAAGATATTAAAGCTTCCGAAGACGATCAAAAACGTGATCAAATGCACGAATCCGAGATGCATCACCTCGATCGAGCAGGGGCTGACGCAGATCTTCGTTCTGACCAATCCCGAAAAAGAGATCTACCGGTGCAAATATTGCGAAACAAAATACAAGGGGAAACGCGGAAACGAATCCTGAATGGAAACGCTGATAAAGCGTTTCCCGCGCGGCGCTAAACGTCCGGTGGACGTTTGCTCAGCGCCGACCGAAGCGGAGCGTAGACAATTCGCAGCGCGTAAGCGCTTTCCTCTGCGAATTTCTGCGCATATACGCGAAGAGGCAAAGGACCCGGCTCTGAGGCAGCGAGTACAGCTGTAAGCCGGGTTCTGTCGTGAATGATCATCTATCTAGGACTGCCGTTACCGGCAGCCTCCAGCGGCCCACCCGGAGTACGGGACGAACCCGCGCGGGCAACGCATATACTCCGAAACGGCCTTGCTTCGGATGGGGTTTACATCCGCCGTTCCCGTTACCGGAAACGCGGTGGTCTCTTACACCGCCTTTTCACCTTTTCCCCGGCTTAAAGCCGGGGTAGTTCTTTTCTGTTGCACTAGCCTGGGAGTCACCTCCACCGGCCGTTAGCCGGCATCCTGCCCTGTGAAGCCCGGACTTTCCTCCCGGAGAGTTTCCTCTCCCGGCGATCATTCACTGTACTCGCTGCCTCAGAGCCGGATCAGTGTTTTTTAAATAAATCGCGAAATGCGATTTATGCCGTAAATTCCCGCAAAGCCTTATAATCCGAAGCACCCGCCTCCGATAAACTCCCGCAAAATGGAATTCGTCTGGATCGCGTCCGACGGAAGCGCCAGGAAATAATCGAGGAATTTTAAGAGCCTCTTGGCTTCGGCGTATTCTTTGCTGGCCGGGTCGACCGCGAAAAGCAGCGGCTCCGCATAGGTCTTCATGACCGCAAGCTCATAGATCAGCGCGGAATTAAACATCACATCCGCCTTCTCCTGGAACGGGAAGATATATTTATTTTCCCCGCGCCGGACCGACTCCCACATACCGATGGTCTCCTGCGCCAGGCTCCCTCTGGTCCGCGCATCACGCACGATCCGGCGGAGAAGCCGTTCATCCGTGGTCGGCAGATAATTATGTTCATCAATATTCAGTGCCGTCAGCGCACTGATATAGATCTTGAATTTATTCTTGTTGTCGATGGATTCCGACAGGCGGTCATTCAGGCCGTGGATCCCCTCGATCACCAGCACGTCGCCCTCATCGAGCTTCATCGGCCGGCCGTTTGTTTCCCGTTTTCCGGTCATGAAGTTGAAGATCGGCTTTTCGATCTGCTTTCCTTCCAGAAGATCCTGCAGATCCACATTCAGCTTCTTCACATCCAGCGCTTCCACACACTCAAAATCGTAATTCCCGTTTTCATCCCTCGGGCAGAATTCCCGGTCTGCGTAATAATCATCCAGCGGGAACGGATGCGGATTCAGCCCGTGCGCCCGAAGCTGCACCGAAAGGCGGTGACTGAAGGTCGTCTTTCCGGAGGAAGACGGACCCGCGATCATCACGAATTTCTTTTTCGGATCGCTCGCGATCTGTTCGGCCAGCGCTCCGATCCTCCGCTCCATCAACGCTTCCTGCGTCAGGATCACTTCTTCGACGCTTCCCCTCACGATCGCGTTGTTGAGGTCGCCTATGTTACGGATGCCCATCCGCTGTCCCCAGGCATCGGATTCCCTCAGCGTCGTAAAGAATTTCTCGCCCTGAAGGAACGGCTGCACCTCTTTCTCATCCTTTCTCGGATAGACCAGCACAAAGCCCTCATGATAAGGCTCCAGATCAAACTGCGTGAGGCAACCCGTGGAAGGCACCATGTAGCCGTAATAATAATCCCGGAATCCGTCCAGCACATACATATTGACGCGGGATCCGAGCCGGTAGCGGAAGAGGCTCACCTTGTCCGCCATTCCCTGTTCCTTGAAATAGGCGATCGCATCCTCCGTGCTCCAGCTTTCCTTGGTCAGAGGGATGTCCTTTTCGACAAGGCTTTTCATCTCCGCCTTCACATCCGCGATAAACTGCTCCGTGACCGGGTAATTATCGGTCATCTCGCAATAATAGCCGTTGTTCACGGAGTACTGCACTCTCGCAGTCACTCCCTTTTTCCCGACCACCCTGTCTACGGCTGCTTCAAGAAGGAAGGTGATGCTCCTCCGATAGGTCTTCCTCCCGTCGCTGTCATTCATGGTCAAAAAGTTCAGTTCCCCGCCCTTTTTGATCCCCTTGGTCAGCTCTCTCAGATGATTGTCTATGGAAGCAAGCATGATCGGGTACTCGTAATCCCCCTGGGCTTCCTTCGCAAGCGTTGAGAAGAGAGTTTTTCTCTTGATCTTCTTTACTTCTCCCCGATAAGTTACTTCCAGATATTCTTCAGCCATACCGTTTTCACTCCTTGAATCTGTTCTCCGCTTCGATGCATAAATCCAGTTCTTTTAGAACTTCTTCCCTTCTCTTTCTCCCTTTTTCATTCGGCGGAAGACTATCCAATATTTCGTTCAGAACCCTTTTTCTTTTCTCCAGCCAGCGCCTGCATAAGGGATCCTTCTTTTGCAGAGCGACGCGCCCGAACCTTTCTTCCGCTTCGGAAAGCGCCGGTTCTTCCCCGTTTTCCGCCTTTATGAGAACGTAAAACTTTCCGTCCTCTTCGACATAACGTTCGTCCGTCATACGGTATCCGTTTTCCTGCAGAAACCGCCGCACCTCTTTTTCCTCGGACTGCGGTCCCAGTACCAGCTCCTCTATGCCAAGAGTCCTCGGGTCCTTCGCGCTTAAGATCCGTATGATCAGCGCCCCGCCCATGCCGGAGATCACGGCCGTCTCCGCTTCCCCGCTTAAAAGCGCCTGAAAGCCGTCCGACAACCGGGTTTTGATCCTGTCCTGAAGTCCGGCTTCCATGATATGCTCCTTCGCTGCCAAAAGCGGCCCTTCTCCTATATCAAGCGCAAGCGCCGACGGCGTCTTTCCTTCCCTCACCAGTTCGATCGGAAGGAAGGCGTGGTCCGTGCCGATGTCCGCGAGGGTTTTGCCCGCAGACACCATTTCGCACAGCGCCCGGAGCCTTTGCATCCGGTTTTTCATCCTACTCCAGGTAATCCTTTAATTTCCGGCTCCGGCTGGGATGGCGGAGCTTTCTCAGCGCCTTTGCTTCGATCTGGCGGATACGCTCACGGGTCACGTTGAATTCCTTTCCGACCTCTTCCAGCGTTCTTGCTCTTCCGTCCTCAAGACCGAAGCGAAGGGTCAGCACCTTCTGTTCCCTCTCCGTCAGCGTCCCGAGCACTTCCTCGAGCTGTTCCTTCAAGAGGGTGAAGGCAGCCGCATCCGCCGGCACCGGCACATTGTCGTCCTGGATGAAATCACCGAGGTGCGAATCTTCTTCCTCACCGATCGGCGTTTCCAGAGACACCGGCTCCTGCGAGATCTTCAAGATCTCACGCACGCGCTCCACCGGCATGTTCATCTGCGCGGCGATCTCCTCCGGAGTGGGTTCCCGGCCGAGTTCCTGCAAAAGCTGCCTGGAGATGCGGATCAGCTTGTTGATCGTCTCCACCATATGCACCGGGATACGGATCGTCCGCGCCTGATCGGCGATCGCTCTCGTGATCGCCTGGCGGATCCACCACGTCGCGTAGGTACTGAACTTATACCCTTTCCGGTAATCAAATTTCTCCACTGCCTTGATAAGGCCAAGATTTCCTTCCTGGATCAGATCCAGAAACAGCATCCCGCGGCCGACATAACGCTTCGCGATCGACACGACCAGTCTCAGGTTCGCCTCCGCCAGCTTCTTCTTGGCGGCCTCGCCCTTTCTGGTCACCGCTCTCAGCTCTTCGATCTCGGCGTTGATCTCCTTTTCTCTCTCTTCATCCTCGGTGTCAAAAAGCTCTTCTCTCAGCTCACGGATCCGGTCGTATGCATTCATCCCGACCTCCATCTCTTTTGCCAGAGCGATCTCCTCGTCCGCGGAAAGAAGAGAAACTTTTCCGATCTCCTTCAGATACATCCGCACCGGATCCTCGATCGAGATCCCGTCGGGAACGGAGAGATCCAGATTCTCAACGTCCGTGTCCTCTTCATCCTTCATGATGGCGTCTTCATCGATCTCGTCTTCCACATCATCCACGAGATTCAAAACGTCGACATCATTATCCTCCAGATAATTCAACACAACCTCAAAGCTGTCGTCATCGAGCTCCACGCCTTTGAAATAGTCGTTGATCTCCGGATATTCCAGCGTATTCTTTTTCTTTTTGGCAAGCGCCAGAAGGCCGGGCAGTTTTTCCACAATATCCGCCACGGTTTCCACCGGCTTATCCTCGCCCTTTCCGGAAGACTTTTTCGCAGCAGGCTTTGCTTTCTTTTCCGCAGGCTTCTTTTCGGAAGATTTTTTAGCCGCGGGCTTTTTTCCCGCAGGTTCCTTCTCTGCCGTCTTCTTTGCGGCAGGTTTTTTCTCCGCGGTCTTCTTTTCCGCAGGCTCCTTTTCCGCTGTCTTCTTGGCGGCAGATTTTTTCTCTGCGCTCTTTTTTTCCGTCGTCTTCTTCTCTGCTTCTTCTGTTACTTCGGTTTTCTTTGTAGAAGCCATGTTATCACCCTTTCTCACATCTGTCCTTTGAGCTCATCGATCCTGATCTTTTCTTTCATCAGTTTCTGCAGCAGCTCCAGGTCTTTTCCGTCTGCCTGCGCAGTCCGGACCTGGATGCTGTTCTCCTTGATCTTGATCGACATTTCTCTGACTACCTGTTCCTCCAGACCTTCCTCTTCATCCAGACCCTTTGGCTTTGCATGGAAGATACCCACTACCTTAGAGCGTTCTTCCTCGCCAAACGAATCCAGGATCGCAGCCGGATCAGGGTTCCCCGCCTCAAGCTGTTCAAACAGCATCTTCGCAACCCTGTTGTAGGGTTCAGCGACAAAGTCTTCCGGCGTAAGGATCTCCCTGACTTTTTTATAAAGCTCCGGTTTTTCTGCAAGGATGGACAGCATCGCCGCTTCTGAGGATCGTTCTTTTCTTTTCATCTCCGGGTCAGAATCTGCACGTTCTGTCACCCGCTTCCTTACGATCCCGTCTTCTCTTCCCAGCTTTGCCACCCGGTTTCTGAAGAGGTCTGTTCCAACATGGTATTTATCAGCTACAGCCTCTATATAATTTTCTCTTTCCAGTTCATCCTTAAACTTCAGGATCCGCGAAGCGCAGGCGTCAAAAAACGCCGTCTTCTGCTCCGGATCATTAAGGTCAAATTGCAGGGAATCCTGCCTGACCTCAAAGAAGAAACTGTTTTCCGCTTCATCAATTTTTTTCTGAAAGGCTTCGGCGCCTTCCGCCTTGATCAGCTCGTCCGGATCCTTATAAGGCGAAAGATTCAGCACCTTACAGCTCACGCCGGCGGATCGCAGCATCGGGATCGCCCTGAGCGCGGCCTTCACACCCGGAGGGTCGCTGTCGAACGTGAGATAAACGCTCTTTTTCAGCCGCTTAAACAGCATCGCCTGCTGTATCGTGAACGCGGTGCCGAGAGCCGCCACAGCGTTGTCAAAGCCCGCCTGATGAAGCGAGATCACATCCATATAGCCTTCGCAGAGGAGGAAATACGACCGCTTCGTCGATCTGGCGCGGTTCATCGCGTACAGGTTCTTCCCCTTCTCAAAGATCAGCGTGTCCGGAGAGTTCAGATACTTCGGTTCTCCATCACCCATGACACGGCCGCCGAAGCCGATCACTTTATTGCTCATATTCAGGATCGGAAACATCGCGCGGTTCCAGAATTTATCCTGGCCCCCTGATCTTTCGTTAAAACTGCAAAGACCGGATTCCATCAGCTGTTCGTCCTTGAACCCCTTCTTTTTCAGATAGCGGTAAAGGTCATCTTTGTACTGGTCCGAATACCCGAGCGCGAACGAGCGGATCGTCTCCTCAGAAAGCCCTCTGGAAAGGAAATAGTCATGCGCCCGTTTCCCGCGGTCGCTCCTCAGCAGCAGGTAAAAATAATTTCCCGCCTCCTTCTGGATCTCGAGGAGCTGCATCTTTTTCTTTTCCTCTTCCTTTTCTTCCCGGCTTCTCTCCGTATTCGGAACCTGCATCCCGGCGTGATCCGCCAAATTCTTCACAGCTTCATGAAAAGACATATTTTCATAATTCTGTACAAAATTGATGACGTTGCCTCCGGCGCCGCAGCCAAAGCAATAGTAAAGCTGCTTCTGTCTGGACACCGAAAAAGACGCATGGTCTTCGTTATGAAAAGGGCATAAGCCGAACCAGGAATTCCCTTTTTTCTTCAGTTCGATATAACTGCCGATCACATCGACAATATCATTTCTGGAGCGCAGCTCCGCCAAAAAATCATCCGAATAAAACGGCATGCATTACACCTTCCATCCCCTGGGGATCGTGTATTCCTGATACCTCATGATCGCATAGTTATCTGTCATACCCGCAACGTAATCCGCCACAACGCGTCTTTTGCTGTTGCCCTGTTCGATCCAGTTCTGAAACAGTTTCGGCATCTTTTCCGTATGCTGCAGATAATACTCACAAAGCCAGGCCACCATTTCCTTCGCTTTGGTCTCCTCCGCCTTTGCTTCCGAATTGCGGTAGACATTTTCAAACAGAAAATTCCGAAGCCCGAGCAGCGCATCCTGTACCGGCGCCGACATGCATATATCGTTTTTGTCCCTGCTCTGCTCGATGATATCCACGACGAGCGTATTCAGCCTTTGCCGGAAGGTCGTCCCGAGCACTTTTGTATATTCTTCCGGAAGGTCTTCTGTCTCCAGCACCTTCCCACGGACAGCGTCATCGATATCCGCGTTCACATAGCTGATCTTATCCGACAGCCTGACGATCTTTGCCTCGAGCGTCGCCGGCGGGTCGGCCTTCATATCATGCCCCCGGATCCCGTCTCTGACTTCCCAGGTAAGGTTCAGCCCTTTTCCGTTGTTTTCAATCTTTTCCACAAGGCGAACGCTCTGCTCATTGTGCCGAAAATGCACATTCTCCACCATCAGAAACTCGTCCAGCACCTGCTCTCCCGCGTGGCCGAAGGGCGTATGTCCGAGGTCATGCCCCAGAGCGATGGCCTCCACCAGATCCTCATTCAGCCGAAGCGCCTTCGCGATGGTGCGCGCGTTCTGCGAAACCTCCAGAGTATGGCTCAGCCTCGTGCGATAATGATCCTCCTGCGGGTTTAAGAATACCTGTGTTTTGTTTTTCAGCCGCCGGAAGGATTTGCAATGAAGGATCCGGTCCCGATCCCTTTGATACACAGGACGCACCGAGCACTGCTTTTCTTCTCTTTCCCGCCCCTTCGAATTTCTGCTCTTTGCCGCATAGGGGGAAAGACTTCTCTCCTCCATCT
>JAEESA010000270.1 GCA_016286115.1 Lachnospiraceae bacterium | reverse complement strand
GGTGACAGCGGTTCCGGCTCCGGCTCCGATTCCGATTCCGGCTCCGGCAGTTCTTCCGGCAGCTCCGGTTCTGTCGCCAATAAAGGTTCGGAATACGAAACAGCCACTGCTCTGGATGATGAAACCAAGAAAACCCTTGCAGATTACCAGAAAATGAACCACACGTACGGAGATAATGCCGAAATCGCTACCGCGCTCAGCGTCATCCAGCAGGATGAAACCCGTGACGAATCCAACGGCGGTCAGTCCCCGACCAGCAAGGAAGGCAAAGCCGCTCTCGCTGCCGGAACCTATAATCCCGATGCGGATGATACCACATCCTCCGGTTCTTCAAGCACATCATCGACCACGACCGACACGGATGACTCCTATAAAAACCGGGGCGACGAATGATCTTTATTGGATCATTCGTAGTCCTTTTCCACGGTCAAAATATTCCAGCCATCTGAGAATTCGTATGTGACCCGGTCCGACATTTCCTTCACCATAAACACACCAAGACCCCCGATCTCCCTATCGGCTGCCGAAAGGGTGATATCGGGGTCCTCTTTTTCCAAAGGATTGTACGGTATCCCGTGATCCTTAAACACTGCGCGGAAGCATTTTGAACCCGCTTCCAGTTCCACCACCGCATCTCCCGGCTCACCGCCGTATGCGTAATGCGCAATGTTCACAAATATCTCTTCTATGACGATCAGTACCGACACTTTAAAAGAGTCAGAACAACCGATCTCGTCCATAAGCTTAGTCGCCGCTGCCTGCACATCGTCGATCGTGTCGTCACTGGCCTGAAGCTTTAATTCAACCATATCCCGGTCCTATTTATCTCTCATTCGATCGTCAGGATCTTGCTGAAGCCGGACATATCAAATACCTGCTTCACAGCGTCGTTCACGTTGAGGATCTTAAGCGATCCGCCTTTGCTGGTTGCGGTCTTCTGACCCAAAAGAAGAGCACGAAGTCCCGCACTGGAAATGTATTCCACATTCATAAAATCGATGACAACGTGTCTCACTTTCTGGAACGCATCCAGGATCTGTTTCTGAAGATCCGGAGCAGTCGTTGTGTCAACACGGCCTTCAACACTCAGCTGAATGACTTCACCCTCTCTGGTCTCTGTTACCTGCATTGTCTTTTTTTCCTTTCTTTCGTTTTATATCAGAGAACTACTGCAAAACAACAGTTCCATTGATATCCTGATAGTCGTCGAGTGTGGCGAACACTTCGCCGGAAACCTGGGCGTTCATATCCAGATAGATATTGCTGTCCAGCACACCCGTATCCTTCAGCGGGATCAGATGGATCCGGCTGCGGATCGGCTTAAACTGATCGATGAGGTACTCCAGCTGGAACTGCTCGCTCTCCGAAAGCGCTTTACGGATCAGGATGTTCACATCATAGATGGATTCCTGCACCAGGTTCCCTCCGATGATGTCGCCCTTTTCCTGATAGGCCCGGATCGTATTCTGCTCCAGGATCAGCGGCCGTTCGCCGAGAACGATCTCCAGAAGCCGCTCCAGACAGGCTCTCGTTCCTTTCAGGCGGTTCAGGGAATATGCTTCCTTCACCAGCTCCCTGCAGACCGCTTCCTCCAGATAGTCCCCGCTGATGTCGATCCCGAGCCACGAAGCGTAGATCGGAAGGAATTCGGGAGGACACGTGTCCAAATTAAGAAGCTGCGGGAGCTTATAGATCTCCTCATCAAAGTCATTATAAATGCTCGAATATACGGAGATCAGACGATGGAAGAAAGAACCACGCTCCCGATAGATCTCGGGAAATGCAGGGAACATCGTATCGCTCTCCCTCTGAACCCGCATATTTTTAACGGTTCCGACGCCGGTTCCGACGATCTCCAGCATCAGATATAAATACCGTCCTTTCAGATTATACAACAGAATATCTGATTTGCCAACAAAACGTGCGCCTCTTGGCTCATCAAAATAGTTTTTTCTTCCCTGAGGGTCTCCCTCCGGGTCCGTAAGCACGTCGTCAAGCTTGTATGTGCCCCGTTCATCATAGATCGTATCTATATTACGGGCACATGCATATACATAGAATACCATATTTTCAGGAATGTCAATATGAAAATTGAATCTTCCCCATTCCGCATCCTCAGTCGCGCTGTCTATGGCGCGCATGATCAGAAAATGAAAGGTAGTGTCCTCTTTGGTGTGCAGCACGCCCTCGTCGTCCATCTCCATTCCGATCAGGAGCGCATTTTTCAGACGGTTCTTTTTAATTGAATAATTGATCGCCATAATGTTCTCCTTCTCCTTCTACTTCTCAAAGGTGATCATTTCCAGATTTATCGTTCCGGGGACAAGCAGACAGTTCTCTGCGGGAAGGATGTCCGCGTCCTGCATCTTCGCGTGTGCCGAGGTCTTCGGCCGCAGCGACAGCTCGTATATGTATTCCACACAGTCCAAAAGCTCGATGGCATGGAATACATCATCAAACTTCAGCAGCTCACCGAAATTCTTCTCCGAATTCAGGTAATCGATCTTCGCTTTGATCGTTTCCTCGATGATCTCCCTGCTGTTGTCATAATGCATCTTCACATAGATCGTTCCGGTCACGTCCACCTGCGCATACGCCGGTGAAACCAGCTCCACGCGGGTCGTAAGGAGGCGCCGCATCTCAAGCTGCCGGTGGATGATGGTTTTATAGCTCTCCAGCAAACGCGGGAAATCCTCATCCGTTCCCGGTTTGATGGAGATGCGGACCAGATTTCTGCCCTCATCCATGAACGCTCTGGCCTTGTGGATGCAAAGCCCGGGCGTATATTTGACCACACGCTCGTAATCCCGCTCGGTGACTGCGGTATAGGGCATTTCCATATCCTGCAGGAAACGCTGCCGCACGGATTCCATCCGTTCCCGGAAGCACCCGCCGGTACCCTCTCCGGGGTTGAAATAGACGGCTCCGCTCTCATCATGAAGGGAGACCAGCTCGTTTCCGGCACGGATATTGCCGTCCGCTCCGCGGGTCACCGCCACCGCCGCCAGATATAACTCCGCGCCGATGAAATCGCCCGCATCCTCGATGATGATCTTTCCGTCGTTTTCGAGAAGGTGATAGGTCAGCGCCTCTTCCTCATATTTATCCGGCCGCACGAAATCAAAGATCTCATCTCCGTCATCCGTGATCCTCCGCGCCATGATGCAGAAGGTGTCGTTGGTGAGATGCTGATACGGAAGTTCGATCTCCTGGTCGTCATACCCTAACACACGCCCGATCGCGTACTGCCGCATGACGCCTTCCGTATATATAACGACCTTTACCGAATTTTTTGTCTTTGCGGGAGCATAGCCGTATTTTTCCTTGTCAAATTTCAGAAGAAAATGACCGAAGCTCTGCTTTGAAAACTCCACAAAGCGCCCTTCCCGGTCTCCTCCGCCAAACTCATAATGGTGGTAGGATTCGCCTTTTTCCTCCTTGCAGTACACATCAATGTATGCCTCTTCCGCAAGTTCGGAGATCAGCTCCACTTCCGTGGTGCGGTTATGGAAATTCTGGCATTCGGAAAGCGTATCCTTCTGCCAAACCTCAAACAGGAACGCATCCACCGAAGTTACCTTCGGGAAGATGTCGTAATCCGCCTGGCTTAAGATTGCGCGGATACAATAGCCCTCTCCCGGTCCGCCCGTGTACTCCATGGCCGGGGAAGAAGGAAGGCGCATACGGATCTCACCGCTGGTCAGGAACGCGTTCGTATTGTCTTTCGCGTTCATACGGACGAAACCGCGCTTGGTGAAGCATTCAAACCGGATCGAAGCAAAGGAGTTGCCCATGTGCTCGGTAAACGGGTTCCGGTTAAATCTTTCCTTTAACGTAAAATAGAAGATCATCTCCTTTTCCGGCTCGGGAAGCCTGTTCACATAAATGTAGAGCGCGTTTCCCGCCTGCGGCCTTCTGCCGAAGATCTCTGCCGGAATTCTGGTCTCACGGTCCATCAGATGGGTAAAGTCCGTAAACTCCCCTTCCTTCTCGCCGTAGATCGAAGTGATCCGGTAGTCGTCAATGGTGATGGCCTTGTTGGTCTCAAAGGTCAGATCCCCTATCTGGAATTTATGATTTGCGGGCAGCGTATAGGGCGCTGTCACATTATCAGCGGAAAGAAGCAGCCTTGCCGTGCG
>JAEESA010000269.1 GCA_016286115.1 Lachnospiraceae bacterium | reverse complement strand
TTCGATGGCGAGGTAACAGCTGGCGAAGCCATGGTGAATCAGGCTTCCATGACAGGGGAATCTGCGGCGGTACGGAAAGCGGAAGGCTCGGCAGTCTTTGCAGGCACCGTAGTGGAAGAGGGAGAGTTGACGATAAAGGTGACGCAGACCGGAGGAAGCGGACGGTTCGATAAGATCGTGAAAATGATCGAAGAATCGGAGAAACTGAAATCCGGTCTGGAGAGCCGTGCCGAGAGACTGGCGGATCGTCTGGTGCCTTATACTTTGGCTGCCGCGGTTCTGACCGGGATCCTGAGCCGGAATATCACAAAGGCTGTGTCCGTACTGATGGTGGATTATTCCTGCGCCCTGAAAATGGCCATGCCGATCTCCGTTCTTTCGGCGATCCGGGAAGCGACGGAATACGGGATCACCGTAAAGGGCGGGAAATTCCTGGAAGCCGTGGCGGAAGCGGACACCATCGTGTTTGACAAAACGGGCACGCTGACGAAGGCCTGCCCTACGGTAAGAGAAGTGATTTCCTTCTGCGAAGAATCGGAGGATGAGCTCCTTCGGCAGGCAGCCTGTCTGGAAGAACATTTCCCGCACAGCGTGGCGCATGCCGTGGTAGATGCCGCGCAGGAAAAAGGGCTTTTACACGATGAACTGCATACAAAGGCCGAATACATCGTGGCACATGGGATCGCCACACATATCAACGGACAGAAGGCCGTGATCGGAAGCTGGCATTTTGTGTTTGAAGACGAGGGCGTTACGGTTCCTCCGGAAAAACAGGCGCAGTTTGATGCACTGCCCGATGAATACTCTCATCTGTATTTCGCAAAGGACGGCGTGCTCTCGGCAGTTCTTCTGATCGAAGACCCGATGCGTAGCGAATCCGCGGAGGTTGTTAAGAAACTGAAGGAACAGGGTTTTGCTCATATCGTGATGATGACCGGTGACAGCGAACGCACTGCCGCTGCCATTGCCCGCTCTGCAGGCATTGACGAATATTACGCAGAAGTGCTTCCCGAAGATAAGGCGGGTTATATCGAAAGAGCAAAAGAAGAGGGCCGGTGCGTCATCATGGTGGGAGACGGGATCAATGATTCTCCCGCGCTTTCCGCAGCGGATGCCGGGATCGCCATCAGCGAAGGCGCTGAGATCGCAAGGCAGATCGCGGACATCACCATCAGTTCGGAGAATCTGGAGAGCATTGTGACCTTAAGGGAACTGAGCGCGCTTCTGATGAAGCGGATCCGTTTTAATTACCGGACGATCGTGGGTTTCAACACGGCACTGATCATCCTCGGGATTGCCGGGATCCTGCCGCCGGCCACCTCGGCGATGCTTCACAATGGTTCCACGGTGGCACTGGGCTTAAACAGTTTGACAAGGCTTCTGCCGGAGAAAGAAAGGAAACAGGAATGATCAAAACCACCATGAAGATCGACGGTATGATGTGCGGCATGTGCGAGGCGCATGTTCAAGATGCGATCCGAAAAGCGGTTCCGGAGGCGAAGAAGGTCAATGCCTCTAAGAGTAAAGGTGAGGCCAGCTTTCTGACACCGGAAGCTGTAGACGGGGAAGTGCTGATCCGGGCCATAGACGCGACGGGCTACAGCTGTCTGTCTGTGGATTCTGCACCCTATGAAAAGAAGAGGTTATTCGGAAGATGATTTTTTTTGCACAAAGGTTAGCAAATGCTAATCAAGGGAACGGGAGGAGAGGAAATGCCTGATCGAATGATCGCGCAGCACTGTTCCCCGACCCTGGCGGGACTGAAGACAGCAAATCTGTTTTCCATCCGCGGTCGGACAAAAAAGGAACTCTGCGCGGAACTCAGGGAACTGAACCGCAGACTGGCGAAGAAAGGTGTAAGAGCGATCCCCGTGCGCTGTAATCCGGAGCTTTCGCTGTTTTATGTATACCGCCCGAAAGCGCTGGAGAGAGATCTGTCAAAGCATGAGGCAAAGCGGATCCTTTGTGAGAAGGGCTACCGCATCGGTACCGCGAATAATTGCATCATCCAGCTGATCAGGAGGTTGAAGGAATCAAAGGAGTTTCCCCACGAGATCGGATTGTTTCTCGGTTATCCGCCGGAGGACGTCCGGGGATTCATGGAAAAGGAAACCTGCACCGAAAACTGCAGAGGCTGCTGGAAGGTCTACGGGAACTGCGAGCAGGCCAAAAAGACCTTCGCGAAATATGAGCATTGCACGAAGGTGTACTGCCGGGAGATCGAAAAAGGCAGATCTTTGGAAAAACTTACCGTGGCAGAGGGGGGACATTAAGTTGGGAAAGACAGAAAAATATGACCACATGAAACTGATCCGGGAATATGCGGGAGGTCATAAAAACCTGATCACGCTGGGGCGATGCCTTGCTGCGGTGAGCGCTGTTTTGACGCTGATCCCGTTTTATGAGCTCTGGAAGATCATAAGGACAGCGGTAAACGGCGAGGATCCCGGGAAGATCAGTGTATATGCCTGGATTGCTGTCGCATTGATCGTCGGCGCGCTTCTGGTTTATATCGCGGCATTGTTCTGCACGCACATCGCTGCCTTCCGGGTACAGGCAAATATGCGAAGTTCCCTGATGCGGCGTATCATCACCCTGCCGCTCGGGGTTTTCGATGAGGACGGGACCGGAAAGATCCGTCGTATCGTCAATGATTCCACGGCGGCCACGGAGACCTATATTGCACATTCCCTGGCAGATAAAACGGTTGCCCTTGTGACGCCCATTGGGCTTCTTGTTCTGGTGTTTGCCTTTAACTGGAAGATCGGATTGATCACAATGATCCCTGCGGTGATCGGGTTTTTATGCATGATGTCCATGATGGGAAAGGGCATGCAGGAAAAAATGAAGCAGTATCAGGATGCTCTTGAGACCATGAGCAGTGAAGCTACGGAGTATGTGAGAGGGATTCCGGTGGTAAAAACCTTCGGGCAGACAGTGCATTCCTTTAAACGCTTTAAGGCCTGTATCGACGGCTATGGAAAGTGGACCACTGACTACACACTGAAGCTCCGTTTTCCCATGATGGGATTTATGACCTGTATCAACGCCATCTTTGCATTCATTGTGCTGGCGGCGTTTGTATTTACGAAAAACGGTACGTCAAGTGCAGATATCCTTAACATCATGTACTACATTATCGTGACGCCGCTTGTTACCGTGGCGTTGACCAAGATCGCCTACTCCGGTGAGGCCGAGATGAATCTGATCGATGCCTTGAAGCGTGTGGATCAGATCATGGAAATTGAGCCGTTGAAGGAGCAGAATACCGGGAAGAAACCTGCGGATCATGGCATCGAGCTGAAGAATGTTTCCTATCGCTATAAGGGAGCGGCCCGCGATGCGGTAAGTAATGTTTCCCTGTCCATCAAAGCAGGGGAGCATGTGGCTCTCGTGGGTCCCTCGGGTTCCGGAAAAACCACGCTGGCTGAGCTCCTGGTGCGGTTCTTTGATGTGACAGAGGGAGAGATCCTGATCGGCGGGGTCAACGTGAAGGAGCTGCCTTCCGGAGACCTGATGGAGCAGGTTTCCTTTGTGTTCCAGGACAGCAGGCTGATCAAAAAATCCATTCTGGAAAATGTCCGGATGGCAAAGCCGGAGGCATCGGAAGAGGAAGTCCTTTCGGCACTTGAAAAAGCCCAGTGTATGGATATTATTGAAAAGCTTCCGAATGGGATCCATACGGTGATCGGAGAAAAAGGAACCTATCTTTCCGGCGGAGAACAGCAGAGGATTACCATTGCAAGAGCGGTCTTAAAGGATGCGCCGATCCTGATCCTGGACGAGGCCACGGCCTTTGCGGATCCGGATAACGAGACGAAGGTGCAGGCGGCTTTTGAGGAACTGTCGAAGAACAAAACCCTGATCATGATCGCTCACAGGCTCAGCACGGTGGTGAACGCTGACCGGATCTTTGTAATGGAAGACGGGAAGTGTACCGAATTCGGAAGTCATAACGAGCTGATGGATCAAAATGGTCTGTATAAACGGATGTTTGAGGAATACACAAGATCCATTGAATGGAAGGTGGGTGCGTGACCATGAGAGAAAAATTACAGCATAAATACGCTCTTTCCAGACAGGGCGCATCTGACATGATAAAAGCCTGCATCTGTGTTACGATCACAAACATCGCTCTTATGAT
>JAEESA010000268.1 GCA_016286115.1 Lachnospiraceae bacterium | reverse complement strand
GTTCCTCGTCCTTTAAGGACTCCAGCTCAAACATCGGATAGCTCTCAAAGGCCAGCTTCTCGCCGGACAGCAGCGCCAGCGCGTCCTCCAAAGCCCTGTCCCAGGGCTCCATGCCGAAGCTCGCAGCGCAGGGGCCGTAGATCGCGGCTGTGTCGCAGACGGTCGGCAGAAGGAAGGTCATGTTCGTGTTGTCGGAATATCCCATGAAAAACTTCGGAGGAGCCTTTCGGATCGCGTCGAAATCCACGAACGGCAGGTCTTCGCACATCAGCTCACCGCCGCCGCAGGAGACGAGCACATCCGCGCTGCCTGAGGTCAGGTAGGCGACCAGCTCCTTTGCGCAGTCTTTGGGGTTCGTGCTGATCCCGATCCCGTCGTCCTTGAAACAGTTCGGGCCGATCAGCTCGGAATATCCCATTTTTTCAAATTTTTCCAATGTGTGAACGAAGGCGGTGCGGTACGGTTCGGTGGTACAGCCAAAGGACGGGGCCACAAATCCGATCGTACCGCCTGCGTTCAAGAATTTTCCGTATCTCATTCGTAATAATCCGCTAAATCTGTGTAGGACATGCTGCCGTCTTCATTGATCGTGAAGAGGGTGAAGTCACTCACGTAATAATCTCCGTACACATCCTCAAGGCCAAAGCCGTACAGGTAATCGCCGGCCGGAAGGAGGGTGTAGATGATGTTGTCGCCTTCCTGCCATGTATAGGGGTCGCCCTCGAAGGAAGTGCCGTCGTCCAGATAGTAGATCGGAGTGATCACATCCCCCGGGTTGATCTGCCGGATTTCGCGGGCGGCGGCGCCGTTCTCGTCAATACCGTCCCAGGCGCCTTCTATGACAATGCTGTAGTCCAGGTACTGCCGGACACGGAGGTTCGTGCGTTCCCCGTTCAGAAGGATCGGCGAGGTCATCACGGTGTATTCGTCCGTGAAATCGACAAGGTAGGTGGGAAGAAGCTGCTCGCTCGGCAGAGAGAGCCAGTATCCGTCAAAGTTATCGGAAAACTCGCCTGTTTCCCAGCTGCCGTGGATGTCATCGGTTTCACCGAGCTCGAGCGTGATATCGTCATCTACGTACATATAGATATACGCCCTCACCGTGGCGGTGTATTCCAGCCCGGTTTCGTCCAGCGTGAAGCTGTAGACGCCGTTCTCATCCAGATGCGGCGGTTCCGCAAAGCCGATCAGCGTGCTCTCAGTGGCTTCGTTGTCATCCGCGTACCCGAAGTAGTCCTCATCATAATAGTCGGAATACATGTCCTCGGAGTACCATTCACCGTCATCAGAGAAGAAGCTGTCGTTGCTGTATTCGTCTTCGGAATAGCCCTGTGCGACCATATCCACGAGGGAGAGGTAATAGGGGCTGACGCAGATTTCAGAGAAGTACCGAAGCTCGTCGGAACCTTGGATCTGAAGCGGATAGTATATCGCAAGCCCGGAAGCATCGCTGTGCGTGGAACCGTTGATATTATATACAATGCTGTTCTTGAGGGCATTGAGAAGCTCGGTCCCATCCACATAATCGGAGCATAATTCCACGATCCCGCCGAGATCCACCATGTTGGTATAGCCTTCCGACTTGTTGTTTCCACCGAAATTGTCTGCATTTAAGATTTCCCGGACGATTCCGACCAGATCGGTTTCCGCGGCTTCGAAAAGCGAATTGGCATAGTTATTGAACGCGATGACCAGTTCATCCACAAGCCTCAGATCCATGATGGTGAAGGTGGCTCCGCTTTCTTCGTCCGTCAGTTTGCATTCCTCATAGAAGCTGTCTGCGACAACTTTACCCAGGTCCGCGCCGTTTGCTGTCGGGTTTTCGGCGAGGAAGTTTCCGATCGCCGTATAATCCCAGCCCGATCCGGGCTCGATCTCCTCCGACCCGAAGAAATAACGGGCGTAGGTGGCGAGCATGTTTGCGGTCTCGAGTGTTCCCATCAGGCAGCAGTCAAAGCCGATGAATTCGAACTGGTCGGTCATGTTTGCATATACATCGGTCAGAGCCTGGTTGATCTCCGAAAGGGAGAGCGAGTCAGCGTCAAAAAGCTCATCAAAGCAGACACCGTTGAGGGAGCCGCTGCCGTGATCCCAGAAGATCACACCCATTTTTTCGGCAGGATAGTTTTCTACGCCCCAGTTCAGGAAACTTGAAAGTGTTGAAGGATCTCCCATGCTGGTGAGTTCGACGCTGTCGACAAATACTACATCATTATTCTCTATGACATAGCGTTCGCACATAGAGGGGTCAAACACCTCGTTCATCCATTCGCTGGTGCCGCCGGTCTGAATGACAAAGCGGACATTTTCATTGCTTTCGGCTTCGCACATCTGCAGCACATCGCCGGTGGCGGAGCCCTGCCCGGTGCTCTCGAGATCTGTTCCGCACAAATACACAAAGATGGTCCAGGTGCCGGGATCGCCCATAGGTGTGGACTTTGTGTCAGCACGCAAAATGTTCATCTGGCCGTCTGCATTGTTGACCGACATGGAAAGGCTGCCCGTGAAGTCCATCAGATCAACGCCGTCCGTTTCTTCGAACTCTTCCTCTTCGTCTTCGGCGAAAGCCTGATCAATGATATCTTCAACCGCTTTTTCAAGCTCGGCTTCTTCCGCCGGTGCCTGGGGCTGGGGCTGTGCCGTAGCCCCGCAGCCGGTGGAAAAGAGCAGAGCTGCTGTCAGAACTACAGATAAAATCTTTTTTTTCATATTTTCTCCTCTATGCTATTACAAACCAAGCGCTTCTAATTCTTCGGTTGTGATGTCTACGAGTTTTTCCGTATCTTTTGCTTTCTTTCCGATGAAACTCGAGGCGTTATTTGCGCCGCCGGTAAGGTCATCCACGATCATGTTGGCGACCATATTGCTGACGCCCGCGATACGCTGTTTCTGTACGGACCATTTGGTAAAGGGGCCTTTTTTCATCTGGCCGGGCATGACCCAGACCTGGTTGTTGTCATCGAGTGGCGGGAAGGTGATGATGTAGGCAAGCCCGTGCTTGGTCAGCGACGGCGGTCCTGCGGTGAATTCCTTGTCCTTGATCGCTTCGTAAAGCTCCTCGATCATGTAAGCGTTGTTGGTTTTGAATGATTTGATTTTTACTCCGAATGGCATTTTGCATTCCTCCTTTACTTTATGAAACAAAATTATAGCACAATCGGCGGGATTTCAGCAATATTTTAGGTTCTATTGTAATATACCAGGCAGATGATATATTATATAGAAAATGAGTCAGAAACAAAAAAATAAACAGGAGGAGCAAAAATGGGATTTGAGAGTATGTATAACGAGAAGAAGGTAACGGCTGAAGAGGCTGTGAAGTGCGTGAAATCCGGCGACTGGATCGATTACGGCTGGTGCAACGGCACAGTGGATGCGCTCGATAAGGCGCTGGCGAAAAGAACGGATGAGCTTACGGACGTGAAGGTCCGGGGCGGGATCCTGATGAAGCAGCCGGCGATCTTTGACAGAGAGGACGCAGGCGAGCATTTTACCTGGAATTCCTGGCATATGTCCGGAGTCGAGCGGAAACTCATCAACCGGGGCTGCTCCTTCTATACGCCGCTTCGTTATTCGGAGCTTCCGCGGATCTATCGGGAAATGCCGGAGTCGGACAAGCCGAGGGTGGCGATGATGGTGGTGTCTCCGATGGATGAGAGCGGGTATTTCAGCTTCGGGCCGAACGCGTCTCATCTGATGGCCGTCTGCGAACGAGCCGATATCATCATTCTGGAAATCAATAAGAACATGCCGCGCTGCCTCGGCGGCTTTGAGAGCGAGGTCCACATCTCAAAGGTGGACTATATCGTGGAAGGCGAGAATCCCCCGATCGGAGAGATTGGCGCAGGCGGCCCGCCGACCGAAGTGGATAAAAAGGTGGCGGAGCTCATCGTGAAGGAGATCCCGGACGGCGCCTGCCTGCAGCTCGGGATCGGCGGAATGCCGAATACCGTCGGCTCCATGATCGCCGAATCGGATCTCAAGGACCTCGGCGTGCATACGGAAATGTATGTGGACGCGTTTGTGGATATCGCGAAAGCCGGAAAGATCAACGGTTCCAGGAAAAACATCGACCGCTTCCGCCAGACCAATGCGTTCGGCGCCGGAACAAAGAAGATGTACGACTACAGCCACAACAATCCGTGG
>JAEESA010000020.1 GCA_016286115.1 Lachnospiraceae bacterium | reverse complement strand
ATCGCATCCTGGGGCTGTAGCAGGTCCCAAGGGTTGGGCTGTTCGCCCATTAAAGCGGTACGCGAGCTGGGTTCAGAACGTCGTGAGACAGTTCGGTCCCTATCCGGCGCGGGCGTAGGATATTTGAAGGGAGCTGGCCTTAGTACGAGAGGACCGGGCTGGACGGATCACTGGTGTACCTGTTGGGGACCAACCCCATCGCAGGGTAGCCAAATCCGGAAGGGATAAACGCTGAAGGCATCTAAGCGTGAAGCCCCCCCTGAGATTAGATATCCCACCCCTTGAGGGTATAAGACCCCTGAAAGAGTATCAGGTTGATAGGGCAGAGGTGGAAGTGCAGTGATGTATGAAGCTGACTGCTACTAATAGGTCGAAGGCTTGAACTATGAGGGAAAGAGAGCCAAGCACGAACGAGGGTTGGAAACGGTGCAAGCTTGCTTGCAGGCGGTTTTCAAACCGAGTGAGTATTCGGCGAACGCCGAAATACGAGGTTGGCGCGTGAAACGCGACAGCGAGTAGGCTTGGTGAACTTGGAGTATCGGAGTCAATAGCTCACTGTGTGAAATTTTGAGGGAACAAAATGGCAAAAAGCTTGCTTTTCGCTAATTAGGCCCGGTGGTTCAGTTGGTTAGAACGCCGCCCTGTCACGGCGGAGGTCAGGGGTTCGAGTCCCCTTCGGGTCGTAATACGGAGCCGAATGGCAAAGTGGGATCATAGCTCAGCTGGGAGAGCACTTGCCTTACAAGCAAGGGGTCATTGGTTCGAGCCCAATTGGTCCCATTTTTTTTAGTAATCATGTCATAAGCGTGCCGATGTGGCTCAATGGCAGAGCAATTGATTTGTAATCAATGGGTTGTAGGTTCGACTCCTATCATCGGCTATATGGATGGATTCCCGAGTGGCCAAAGGGGACAGACTGTAAATCTGCTGCAAATTGCTTCGGTGGTTCGAATCCACCTCCATCCATTCTGAAACAGAAAGATCTGTTTCAAAGTTATTCGGCGCGGGATAGAGCAGTCTGGAAGCTCGTCGGGCTCATAACCCGGAGGTCGCAGGTTCAAATCCTGCTCCCGCAATAATTTAATATCCGAGAGTTTTTGATGAGAGCAAACCTTTCGAACGCAGCAAGCAAGCTCCCATCGGTCATAAAATTCATATGACGCATGGCTCTCTTACATGCCCAGTTAGCTCAGTTGGTAGAGCAGAGGACTGAAAATCCTCGTGTCTCTGGTTCGATTCCGGAACTGGGCATTTTTTCTGTCTTTTTTGAGATTTTTCGTAACTATTCACAGCCGAACCGGGCACTGGCTGTGCGGTTGCGGCCCAATACATTTCGGTTGAGATGGGTTCTGCCCATCCTGAAGGCGATTTAATTGGCAAAACCAGTTAATATTACGAAAAAACCATGGATTTTCTACATATTATATGTTATAATATAGGGCAGTTTTTGAGCCGTTATCAATTAGAGTTAGGAGATGATCGTCTGATATGAATCCAAAGACATTGAAATATATTATTAAACGTGTGATCCTTGCGATCTTTACGGTCTGGGTTGTGATCACTCTGACCTTCTTTATCATGCACGCGGTCCCCGGCGGTCCTTTCCTTTCGGAAAAAGCAGTGTCTCCGGCAGCGCAAAAAGCCATGGAGGCGAAATACGGGTTGGATAAACCGTTGGGAGAGCAGTATCTGACGTATCTCACCGATGTGATCCAGCTGAAATTCGGTCCTTCCTTAAAGCAGCGTGGGCGTATGGTCATCGACATTATGCTTGACGGATTGAAGACTTCGGCGAAGCTCGGTCTTATAGCGGCATTCCTCGCACTAGGGATTGGCGTAGTCCTGGGTTCTATAGCGGCCTTGCGACGAAATACGATATTGGACAGGATCATAATGGTCATAACCACGGCCTTTGTCTCAATGCCATCCTTTATCATGGGGTCGCTCCTATTGGTGGCGTTTGCGATCAAGATACACCTATTCCCGGCGAACGGATCGACGCCGGCCGGGCTAGTCCTACCGGTCATAACATTGATGCTATATCCCATGAGTTACATAACGAGGCTGACGCGATCGTCCATGCTGGACGTTTTGGGGCAGGATTATATTCGAACGGCGAAGGCCAAGGGCGTTTCAAGGATGCGGATGATCTACGGGCATGCTTTGAAGAATGCGCTGATCCCCGTGATCACTTACTTCGGACCCATGCTGGCCTACATCGTGACGGGTTCTCTTGTTGTGGAGCAGATCTTTGCGGTTCCGGGTATAGGGCGGGCCTATGTGCAAAGTATCATAAACCGTGACTATACGTTGATCATGGGAACGACCATTGTTCTGGCTGTCTTTATTGTGGTTATGAATCTGGTCAGTGATATCCTTTATAAAGTAGTAGATCCTCGGATCAATCTGGAGTAACAGCCATGGGGATGATGAAAAACATTAAACGACTCAGTATGCAGGTGGATCTTTCCGATTTCGATCCTGCATCCGATGAAGAAAAAGAATATATGGTAAAGATGAGGGAATCCTCAACCTTCCTGAAGGATGGGATCCGTCGTCTGAAGAAGAACAAGGTGGCAATGGTCAGCTTCTGGGTGATCGTGGTGATCACGCTGGCGGCGATCTTTATTCCGCTGTTCTGGCCTTATAAATATGAAAGCATGCTCGGAATGCAGCCCGGCAAGCCTGTGGATGCTTCCTATAATAACCTTGCGCCGTTTGAGTATTCTACGTCCGAGAAACGCCTGATGGAAGAAGGAGAGTTTGTCTTCCCGCATATTTTCGGAACGGACAGCTCCGGCCGGGATTATTTCATCCGTGTGGTTTACGGGACCAGGATCAGTCTGGCGGTCGGTTTCTTCGCCAGTATCATCGTTCTGGTGATCGGTATCGTGGTCGGATCGATCTCGGGGTACTTCGGTGGAATTGTCGATATCATCATCATGCGGATCGTGGACGTGATCTATTCGCTCCCCGACATGCTGATGGTGATCCTTCTCGCCGCCGTGATGCGGCAAACCCTGGCGTCAGCGTTGGAAGGAACGGTGCTGGAAAAGATAGGGTCCAATATCATATCGTTGTTTATCATCTTCGCCCTGCTATACTGGGTGTCCATGAGCCGTCTGGTGAGAGGCCAGATCCTGTCCCTGAGGGAGCAGGAATATGTTCTCGCCTCGCAGACTGCCGGCGCCAAGGGCAGATGGATCATAAAGAAGCACCTGATCCCGAACTGTATTTCTGTTATCGTGATCAGTACAGCGCTTCAGATCCCCAGCGCGATCTTTACGGAAAGTTATCTTTCCTTCCTCGGACTGGGTGTTAATGCGCCGATGCCGTCCCTCGGGTCTTTGGCTTCGGACGCTTTGAACGGGATCTCTTCCTATCCGTACCGGCTCGTGATCCCGGCGATCGTGATCTCTCTGATCGTGTTGTCGTTGAACCTGTTTGGAGACGGCCTCAGGGATGCCTTCGATCCCAAGCTGAACAGTTAAGGAGGAAAGAACAATGGCATTATTGGAAGTCAAAGATCTTCATACCTCCTTTTTTACGGATGCGGGAGAAGTGAGAGCAGTAAACGGGATTTCTTTTTCTCTGGAAAGAGGAAAGGTCCTCGGAATCGTGGGAGAATCGGGGAGCGGAAAATCCGTGACGGCCTATTCGATCATGCAGATCCTGGCAGGAACGGGAAAGATCGTCTCCGGATCCATCAAATTTGACGGGCAGGAACTGGTCGGTGCCGGGGAAAATGTGATGAAGGAAATCCGAGGAAACCGGATCTCTATCATTTTCCAGGATCCCATGACATCGCTGAATCCGACCTTTACGATCGGGAGGCAGCTGATGGAGGGAATTCTGCTCCATACGAAGCGAAACCGCCAGCAGGCAAAAGAGCGGGCGATCGAAATGCTGAAGCTCGTGAATGTGAATGAGCCGGAAAAGAGGATGAAGCAGTATCCGCATGAGTTATCCGGCGGTATGCGGCAAAGGGTTATGATCGCGATGGCGCTGGCCTGCGAACCGGACATCCTGATCGCCGACGAGCCGACGACAGCGTTGGACGTGACGATCCAGGCGGGTATTCTCGAGCTCATGAAGGATATACAGAAAAAGATCGGCATGGCCATCATCATGATCACGCATGACCTTGGCGTGGTGGCGCAGCTCTGTAACGAGGTGATCGTCATGTATGCCGGCTCGATCTGTGAGCAGGGAACGGAGGAAGAGATATTCTACAATCCCTGCCATGAATATACAAAAGGGCTGATGCGCTCCATCCCGACAGTGGATAACGACGGAGAACGGCTGCAGCCGATTTCGGGTACGCCGATCGACCTTTTGAATATGCCGAAGGGCTGCGCATTTGCTCCCCGGTGCGATGCAGCGATGAAGATCTGTATCAGGGAAGCGTGCCAGAGAATGGAGATCAATGAAAATCATGCTGCCGCCTGCTGGATGAATGTGAAAAAATGGGCGGAAGAGGAAGGAGAGGACGTATGAGTGAGCAAATGCCTCTCGTTCAGGTAAAACATCTGAAACAGTATTTTGATATCAGTACGGGTTTCTTCAGGAGCAAGCCGCTGAAAGCGGTAGATGATATCAGCTTTGATATCATGCCCGGAGAGACGCTGGGGCTGGTGGGCGAATCCGGCTGTGGGAAGACCACGGCAGGCCGGACGATCCTGCATCTCTATAAGCCGACAGCAGGAGAGATCATTTTTAAGGGACAGCCCATCAAAACCAAGAAGGATATAGCGAAGTTCCGTACCCGTGCTACAATGGTGTTTCAGGATCCGTACAGTTCGCTGGACCCGAGAATGACGGTTTCCGACATCATTGCTGAGCCGCTGGACGTCAATACGGATTATGATCCCATCTATAAAGATAAGAATAAACGGCGTGAAAGGGTTCTTCAGCTGATGGAGTATGTGGGATTGAACTCCGAGCACGCGGCGCGCTATGCGCATGAGTTTTCGGGCGGGCAGAGACAGAGGGTCGGTATCGCGAGAGCCCTGGCCGTGAACCCGGAATTCATCGTCTGCGACGAGCCGGTGTCGGCTTTGGACGTGTCCATTCAGGCACAGGTCATCAACATGTTCGATGACTTGCAGGAAAAGATGCAGCTGACCTATCTTTTTATCGCGCATGACCTTCTTGTGGTACGCCATATTTCAGACCGGATCGCGGTTATGTATCTTGGTCATATGGTTGAGCTTGCAACGGCCAAAGAAATCTATGAACGGCCTCTGCATCCCTATACGAAATCCCTGATCTCGGCAGTTCCTGTGCCGGATCCGAAGGTGGCGAAGGCAAATAAGCGGATCCCGCTGACCGGTGAGATCCCGAGTCCCTTAAATGCGCCGAAGGGCTGCCCGTTCCATACCCGCTGCCCGTATGCGAAGGATGCATGCCAGGAAAGCATGCCTGAATTCAAAGAGGTCGAGACCGGAAGGTTTGTAGCCTGTCATCGGACGGCGGAGATCAATTAAGTGTCACTAAGGCCTGTACCTGAATTGTCAGAAGCAGGCCTTACAATAGAAAAAGGAGGAAACATTATGAAAAAGAAACTTGCAGCATTGGCAATGGCAGGTGTCATGGCTTGTTCTATGGCGGCCTGCGGCGATTCTGCCCAGTCAAGCGGTGCAGCCGCTCCCGCGGATGCAACTGCATCGGCAGTACAGGAGGAAGCAGCCGCTGAGACTCCTGCGGAAACCACTGACAGCGGAGATGCAGCCGCTGCGGAGGAAGCCCCCGCAGAAGAAGCAGCAGCTCCCAGCGGAGACGGCATCAACGTCTGCCTTGCTTCGGAACCGGCTACTCTTGACCCGGCTCTGAACTCTTCCGTGGACGGCGCTTCTGTCAGCATCCATCTGTTCTCCGGTCTGTCCAAATGGGCACAGGCATCGGACGGAACACTTGAGATCGTTCCGGACTGCGCAACAGACCTTCCCGAAGGCGTTGAGAACGAAGACGGCACTGTAACCTATACCTACACCCTGCGTGATGGCCTGAAATGGTCTGACGGACAGGATCTGAAGGCTTCTGATTTCGTGTTTGCATGGAACCGCGCGGCTTCTGTAGAACTGGCTGCTGACTATGGTTACATGTTCGAGATCGTAGACGGCTATGCTGAGATGTGGGATACGGATGACGAAGGAAATCCGAAGAACCCGGATGCAAAGCTGAATGTCGAAGCTCCTGATGACAAGACCCTTGTTGTAACGATCGAGAATGCAGCTGCTTATTGGAATGAGCTTCTTGCTTTCCCGGCATATTTCCCGGTCAGAGAGGACGTTGTGTCTAATGAAGCATGGGCGACCGAACCGTCTACCTATGTCTGCAACGGACCGTACACGATGGACAGCTGGTCACACAACTCTGTGATCACGCTGAAGAAGAATGATAACTTCTATGATGCAGCAAGCGTGACCATGCCTGTGATCAATTTCTATCTGTCTGATGACGCGAACAACCAGCTGACCAACTTTGAGAACGGCGACTGGCAGCTGATCGATGATGTGCCGACCAACGAGATCGCTTCTCTGAAGGACAAGTATCCGACAGAGTTTGTTGTGGCCGGTCAGATCGGTACCTATTATGTAATCTGGAACGTGAACGAAGACATCCTTCCGAGCGGAAGCGGACTTTCCGGTGACGAGGCTGAAAAAGCAAGAGAAGAGATCCGGAACGCCATCAACCCGCTGTTTGACCGTAATTATATTGTTGAAGAGATCGGCCAGGCCGGCCAGGTGCCCGCAAGCTCCTTCGTGGCTATGGGTATGACCGACTCCGACGGTTCCGAGTTCTACAAGAACGCTAACGGCGGAAAGGGCTACTTCGATGTATCTCCCGAAGGACTTCAGGGCAACTTTGACAACTGTGTCGAGGTTCTGAAGAAATACTATGACTTTGATGAGTCAACCGGAATGTTCACGAACTTCCCGAGTATGACCTATCTCTACAATACTTCTGAAGGCCACAAGGCGATCGGCGAATATCTGCAGAGCGCTCTGGCCGGTATCGGTATCACGATGCAGCTGGAGAACCAGGAATGGGCAACCTTCCTTGAGACCCGTAAGAACGGTGACTACTCCATCGCACGTAACGGCTGGCTTGCTGACTACAATGACCCGATCAGCTTCCTGGATATGTGGGTGACCAACTCCGGTAACAACGATGCTCAGTTCGGCAAGGGCGACAACGAAGCTACTAAGGTGTACAGCCTCGACCTGACCGATCTTGGTTATGACACGAAGGTAGAAAACGGTACCTGGGCAGAGACCTATGATGTTGTTATCGCTGACATCAAGTCCTGCACCGACAAGGATACCCGTTATGCCCTGATGCACAGAGCAGAAGACCTGCTGATGAGCACCGGCTGCATCTGCCCGCTGTACTACTACACAGATATCTACATGCTGAGCGACAACGTAAGCGGCTTCTTCAGCAACCCGCTTGGTTATAAGTACTTTATGTACACAACAATTGGCTAAACAATAAGCTAAAAGGGCTGTCCCGATGGACAGCCCTTTTTTATTGCAAAACGCTTTATATCACATCTGCTTCTGCTTCCGTATCGGATGTTTTGCCGGGCCTCCATTCATGCCCTTCGGGGCGTTCCCCATTCTGAAAACCACCTTCCGGCATTTCGGGCTGCTCGCCATCCTGGAAACTGCCTTCCGGCATTTCGGGCCGCTCGCCATCTTGGAACCCGCCTTCCGGCATCTCCGGGCGTTCGCCCTGCTGGAATTCCCCGTTTTCGTGATTTCCAAATCCGCCCATACCACCGTGGCCGCCAAAGCCCTGCCCTTCGCCGTAGAGATTGGATTCCATCGTGATCTCTGTCACATCGGAACCGACGGTTAATGTATAGGTCTGCCCTGCTTCGATCGAAGGAGAAGAAAGCTGTACGGAATTGAAGGTCTTGACGGCTTCGGTTTCAAGGACCGTATTTCCGGAGGCGTCTGTTAATGTAACCTTTGTACCTGCCTCATAGGAGGAGCCCAGAGTGACCAAAATACAGCCATTCGTGGAGGAAGAGTCAAACTGAACATTCATGCCGCTCACGCCCAGGCCGATGAAAGCAGCGCCGGAAGCGACAGCTTTGTTTTGCGCTTCTCCGACATCGATCGTGCCATTTCCGCCGTTATCAGGCGAAAAGACCGTTACGGTTCCGCCGTTCATGAGGATATCTCCGTTTGAATCCAGCCCGTCTCCCTTGGCATATACGGTGAGAGAGCCGTCGTTTATGATCAGCGTGCCGCTTTCATCATTGATGTTCACTCCGTCGTCGCTTGCATTAAGGGAGATCGTGCCACCGGCGATCGTAATGTTATTTCCTTCGAGCCCTTCCTTACTCTCGCTGACCGTGATCGAGCCGTCGACGATATAGACATAGCCTTTATCTGAGTCTTCCTCGTTGTCTGACTTGATCCCATTGGAGCCGGCAGTGATGGTAAGCGTCCCGCCTGCGATCCGCACCGAATCCTTGCCGCATAACCCGGATTTTTCTGCGTTGATCGTGATCTCACCGCTCATAACCTTCAGATCGTCTTTGCTGACGATCCCGTGCGCGGTAGAGCTGACGGTGAGAGACCCTTTTCCGTTGACGGTCAGTGTGCTCTTGGAGAAAACGGCTCCGTCTACCGAATTTTCATCGGTATCAACGAAGGTTCCGGTTGTTGAGACAGAGTTTTCGGTTCCTTCGGCCAGTGTTAAGAATACCTTGTCCGCGTTTTTAACGTAGATCGCCGCAGAGCTTTCGTTTGTTATGGAAACGCCGTTCAAAACGATCTGCACCTTGTCTTCGTCTGCCGCATCCACGATGATCTGGCCATTATCCAATTCTCCGGACAGGAGATAAGTGCCTTCCTTAGTGATCGTGAGTGTGCTTCCGTTTACGGCTACACCGTCGGCTTCAGTGGAGATCGAGTTTCCATTCAAGGTAATCGCCTGTTCGTTTTCATAGGTTCCTTCGTAGTCGCGATCTGTAAATAAGTCTTCCGGAGAGGCCAAATTGATCTCGTTGTCGACGGAAACGCTTTCCGTTTTGGCGATTTCCGTGGTTGAAGCGGCTGTGTCTGTCGATGATTCGGCGCGTGTACCGGTTTCCACGGAGACCGAACTGCCGGCGCTTTGACATGCGGTAAGGGATATAACGAAAATGCCTGTGATTATGGCTAAAATTTTTTTCTTCATGAGAATTCCTCCTTTCATCAGGTGGCGGTGTATC
The DNA here is from genome assembly GCA_016286115.1 of Lachnospiraceae bacterium. Lineage (GTDB taxonomy): Bacteria > Bacillota > Clostridia > Lachnospirales > Lachnospiraceae > RUG12461. The sequence goes on along the minus strand of JAEESA010000020.1, from coordinate 11,313 downwards.
TTTATCTGAAATAAATGGGTTTACAGTTCCGAGGGAGCCTGAAGCGCGGACATGGTGAGCGCGACTTCAAGATTACCGTTCCGGGTGCGGATCTCGTCGATCATGGCTTTTTCGGTGCCTGTGGATTTCAATGTAATGTTCCAGGTCAGTTTGTTCAGGCTGCCGAGATTTGTGGTTTTTACGGATGTCATAGTGGCTTTCTTTGTGTAACGGGAGAAGATATCGGAAAAAACGTCGGCGTATTCTAAGTCTTCCGGCATGGTGACGGTCAGGTTTCGTTCGAGAGAGCCGCCCTTAGGCTCACCGTATGCGCTATGGTTCAGGATCAATGTGATCAGGCACATGATCAGCGTGAAGAGCAGGGCGAAACCGGGATAACCCATGCCGCAGGCCAGGCCGGAGGCCATTGCCAAAAAGATCGCGCCGATCTCCTTCGCCGTGCCGGGAGCGGACCGGAACCGGATCAGGGAGAAGGTGCCCGCGACGGCGACGCCGGCTCCGAGACTGCCGGAGACTAACATGATGACAACGGATACCACGGCGGGAAGAACGGTCAGCGTCACGAGAAAGCTTTTGGAATAGGAAGCTTTGATCGAGTAGGCAAAGGCCTGGAGGAAGCCGGTCAGAAGCGCTGCGGCGATGCCGATCAAAAATCCTTCGAGAGTTAAGGTGCTGCTTGTGAATATATTTCCGAATAAAAAATCTGTCATAATATCCTCCTTTCAACCTGCGAGAAGAATGCTGCGCAGGGTTTCCTGTTGATCCTGTTCCTGAATGATCCGAGTGTAGGCTGTGCCGTATTTTGAAAAGCTGGCCTGCCGGATCTGAAATTCGCTTAAGAGAGAGACGATCCATAATGGCATCGCGCCTGCGGCTTTGATCTCCATCAGCCGTTCTCCTTTTTGCAGTAGCTGCTGCCCGTGATAATCCTTGTCGAGGGAGAGCGCATCCTGCCGAAATCGGATGTTCGTGTCAAACGTGATCCGAAGATCGGGATCTTCCTTGCAGAAATACGCTTCTCTGTCGTAGCAAAGGTATACGGCAGGGAGCAGCGGCCGATAATAGCGGCGGAAATAGTCAATTTCGCGGCCGATCTGCTCTTCTCCCGGAAGAAAGGCTACGTCCTGTCCGCTCATATAACGCTGTGCCATGTAATGCGGAAGGCAGGTCCGGCGTTTATAAACGATACCCTTGTATTTTTTCTTGAGCTCCAGAAAAACAGGGGTTTCTTTACCGGCCTTGCCGTAGCTGCGGATCCGGAATTTTTCTTTATATACGGGACGCTCCAGCGATCTTCGCACGAGCCGGAAATCCGGGGTGTCATAATAGATATTGGCGATCGTGCTTTTTCCGTAAGCATCGGGCGACATCCGAAGGGGAAAGGCTCTCATGAGCTCCTTATACTGGCCCTCCGTGATAAGAAATTTGACCTCTTTTCGTTCAAATTTTGCTCCGGCCATGTTCGTTACCTCCATTCTCAACTCTATGAGGACATCATAACCGCGCAACCTTAAACGAAACTAAAGTTTTAGAATTTTATTTTTATGAGCAGGGAATTGCCGTCGGGACTGACTGCTTCGATCTTGCCGCCATGGGAGAGCACAATGGAGCGCGCCATGGAAAGACCGATGCCGTAGCCGGATACGTTGGAACTGTGAGACTCGTCTGAACGATAGAAACGATCGAAAAATTCATCTTTTTTTCCGGGTATCATGGGTTCGGAATCATTTTTTGTCTGCAGAAGGATCCGATTTCCCTTCTTTTCAAGGGAAAGGAGGATGTTTCCGCCATCGGGCGTGTATTTCAGGGCGTTGTCAAGAAGAATGGAAAGAAGGCGCAAGAGCTGCTCCGCATCGCCGCGAAAAGTGATGTTTTCCGCGATCTGCTGCTCAAAATTGATCCCTTCGGATTCGGAGCGCAGGGCAAAAGGATCCGCCGCTTCCCGGCAGAGTTCGGTTAAGGAAAGGTCGGTCTTTGTCACGGTCTTTTCGGTTTCATCCATCCGCGCCATGGTGATGAGTTCCCGGATCAGGCCGGACAAACGTTTCACCTGTTCGCGGATGCCGTCGATCCATTTTTTGCTGTCTTCATGCTCCTGCATGGCCAATACATCCGAGCAGGATTCGATGACAGCGAGCGGAGTTTTCAGCTCGTGGCTGGCGTTGGTGATGAATTCTTTCTGCTTCCGATAGCTTTCCTCCACAGGCCGGATCATGCGCCCGGAGAGGAGCACCACGAGCAAAAAGATTGAGATCACGCCGATCAGCGAAACAAGAAGGCTTGTTTTGAGAAAGTCTTTTACGGAATCAAGATCCCTGCGGCAGTCAAGGAAAACATAGAGTATGCCGTCATCGGTGATGGTAGCCTGGTATTTATAAGAATTGTAGTAACCGGATTTTTTCCCCTGTTCATAAAGGGAAAGCGCGAGCGCCTCTGCCTCATCCGATGAGATCGCGGCGATCTTATCCGTATTTACATCAGAAATAACACCCTCGTCCCGGAGTGTGACTGAAAAATAACGTGTATCATAAGGAGCTTCCTCGGAAAAACGGCCGCGGCCAAAACGGTCGCGGTTTTCTCCCGCATTGGGAAGAGTGGGTATATTTTCGAAATTCTGCGGATCACCGGGATCAAACGGCCCTCCCGGCTTCCTCTCGTCCGGGAAAACGCCGTTGTTTTCGCATAGATAGGACAGGATACTCGCGTTTTCCTGATCTTTCTGAATGTAGTTGGCGACGTTGATGATCGTCATCAGCACGCCCAGAACCGCGACAACGGAGATCATGGTTATAATAATGAAACGTTTTCTGAGCTGTCTGATCATGCGTCGTTCTCCTTGAGAAGATAACCGATGCCGCGGTTTGCCTTGATCTGTACGGAAGAATTGAGTTTGGCCAGCTTCTTTCTGAGCCCGCTTAAGGTCACCCAGACCACGTTCACGTCGGATTCGGTCTCAAAGCCCCAGATCTTCTCGAGGAATAATTCCGCGGAGATCGCATATCCGGGGCGCTGCATCATGAGCTCCAGCATCTGAAATTCCTTGTTGCTGAGCTTTTCTGTGCCGCCCGGTCCCTGAACCGTAAAGCCGGTGCGGTTCAGCGTCAGATCGGAAAAAGTAAGGTCGTTTAAGTTCATTTCCGGCTGCCTGCGCAGCATGGAGCGGATCCGTGCCAAAAGCTCTTTGGAATCAAAGGGTTTGGTCAGATAGTCGTCGGCGCCGGCGTCCAACCCCTCCACGCGGTCGTCGATCTCGGATTTTGCGGTCAGGAGAAGCACGGGGATCGTGATCCCTTCGGAGCGGATCTTTTTCAGGACCGTGACTCCGTCCATTTTCGGCATCATGATGTCCAGAACAGCGCCGTCATAATTTCCCGTTCGAAGATAGTCGTAGGCATCCAGCCCGTTGTACACGGGATCCACGCTGTAATGGCTGTGTTCGAGGATGGCAACGAGGGCTTCGGACAGCATTTTTTCGTCTTCCGCTAGAAGAAGCCGCATTGTTTTTCTCCTTATCAATGGCACCGCGCACACTTCAAATCACTTCTTGACAGAGCGCCGGGAAGAGATTATACTTTTGATACTAGCACTCAATATATAAGAGTGCTAACAAACCTGTAACATGTATGGTTTTAAGAAAAGGCGGTGAAGTTTATGATCATTGTACCCTTTTATAATATCATTGTTTTACCGAATGTCACATTCTATTTTTCCAGTGATTATTTTGAGGAACACGCAAGAAAGATCCCGAAAGAAGGGGAAGAAGTGATCTTCCTGATGCTGAAGGACGATATCTCGCGGGAAGAGATGACCACGAAGGACTTTTACCCGATCGGGATCCGCGGCACGGTGGAAGGCATCGACAAGGAGGGAAATATCAAGGTCTTCGCCTCCGAGCGCCTGAATATCCTTCAGATCCGGAAAAGAAACGGCGAATTTAAGGTGACCGTGGAAACCCGGCCGGAAATAGACGACATCAGCGAAGAAGAAATGGAAGAGCGATTCACCGGCGTCAGAAATGCGTTTGTACACTTCCTGAGCGGTTCCCGCTGGGGCCTTATGGTGCGCAATTATATCATGCAGTGGAAATCCATCATGGAAATGGCCTCTACGCTGTCACTGCAGATCGCGATCTCAAACGAGGAAAAGTATGAGATCCTGGCCTCCGATTCCTTGTCGGAACGTGTGGAACGCTGCGAACGGGCGCTGTATGAGTCGTTGGAGCTTCTGAAGATCAGCATAGAAGCGGCTTCTGCGCAGGAAAAGAATAATGAGAAGCTCTATCGTGAGGATGCCATAAAGAAACAGATCGATTTCCTGCAGCAGGAACTGGATGAGATGCATCCCGAGAATGTGTCCGACGTGCGCGAGTTTGAGCGGAAGATCGAAGAAGCCGGCATGAACGAGACGGCGAAAAAAGAAGCGGAGAAGGTTTTGCACCGCATGAAGCAGGAGGGCGAAAACAGCCACGAATACGGGATGCTCTACGACTATCTTGATTTTGTCACCGGCCTTTCCTGGGAAACGCCGGAACAGGAGCCCATCGATCTGGATGAAGCCGAGGCGGTGCTGAATGAAGACCATTACGGCCTGAAAAAAGTGAAAAACCGCATTCTGCAGCAGATCGCCGTGATGACGCTGAAAAAACAGCAGAGCGGATCGATCCTTCTGTTCGTGGGTGCGCCCGGAACAGGGAAGACGAGCGTCGGGCAGTCGATCGCGAAGGCCCTGCATCGGAAATATGTCCGCGTTTCCCTCGGCGGGATCCGAGATGAAGCCGAGATCCGCGGTCACAGGAGAACATACATCGGCGCAATGCCGGGCCGGATCATGGACGGGATCCAGAAAAGCGGCACCTCCAACCCGGTTGTCGTTTTGGATGAGGTGGACAAACTGACCAAGGATTATAGCGGGGATCCGTCCAGTGCGCTGCTTGAGGTACTGGATCCCGAGCAGAACAGCACGTTCACGGATCATTATATGAACGTTCCGTACGATCTTTCCAATGTATTATTCGTCTGTACGGCTAATACCACGGACACGATCCCGGAACCGTTATTGAACAGGATGGAAGTGATCCGCTTCCCCGGTTATACCGCGATCGAAAAGCGGAATATTGCCGAAAAACATCTGCTTCCGCGCGCTATGAAGGAAATGGGGATCAAAAAGAGCAATCTCAAGGTCCCGACGGATACCATCGACCGGATCATCGCTGATTTTACCGCTGAAGCCGGAGTCAGGGGCCTGAAAAAACGGCTGGATACATTATGCCGCGTGGCTGCCGTGAAGCTGGTAAAGGGGGAGCGGAAGAGCCTGACCGTTGGCGCGGGAAAGCTCCGCGAATACCTGGATCAGCACCCGATCCGCCACGACCATATCCTTGAGAAAAAGAAGCCCGGTATCGTTACGGGCCTGGCATGGACCGCTGCGGGGGGAGACATCCTCTTCATCGAGTCGGTCTTCACCAAAGGAAACGGCAAGATTCGCGTGACGGGCCAGCTCGGCGATGTGATGAAGGAGTCGGCAGAGATCGCTGTCAGCCTTGTAAAATCCATGTATCCGGGGCATTCCAAGCTCTTTGAGAAAAATGACATCCATATCCATGTGCCGGAGGGCGCTGTACCGAAGGACGGCCCTTCTGCCGGGATCACGCTGACCACGGCGCTTGCATCACTGGTGACGGGAACCTCGATCAGTCCAGAGTTTGGGATGACCGGAGAGGTGTCTCTGCGCGGCGTGGTAATGCCGATCGGAGGGCTTCCCGAGAAGCTGATGGCGGCGCAGCGCGCCGGGATCAAAAAAGTCTTTATCCCTGAGGAGAATGTGAGGGATTTGGACGAAGTGCCGGAAGAGGTGAAAAACACCCTTACGCTGCTGCCGGTAAAGGATGTGAGAGAGGTTTTGAAAACTGTTGGCATTGCTGAGGAAGAAGAGAAAATAAAAGTTAAAGTTAATAAACAAGGAAAACCGGAGGAACAGCAGAAAAAGCCAAAAATATCGAAAATGTAGAAATTAATTTATAAGTTAATAAGTAGACATGGTTAAAATAGGAATTAATAAAAATATTGAGTGATAATATATTTAATTGCATAGAATAGTGCGATTTTATATAGAAATATCTGACAATAAAATGACTATGTCGAATTTTTATAAACGACCTAATATGTTGTCGCATAGTAAAATATCACATGCGTTCAATGTCCGGATGTCTTTTCCGGGAAACACAGATTTTTGCTTGATTTTGCCCGAAAAGATGATAGAATAATAACGCATGTGATTGATGCAGGATTAGTACATCGGTAGTATGTCAGCTTCCCAAGCTGAAGAGGCGGGTCCGACTCCCGTATCCTGCTTTTTCTGATCTCAAAATTTTTTTCTTGACAAGCCGGATTTCCCGGTGCTATACTCCGACGCAACACGAAAAAAACGGTCACAGCCTCAGAGGAGGTGGTTCCTATGGGACATTGATCTACAGTACGGTCTTCGTTCTGCTGCTGTATGCAGTGTGGATGGATCTAAAGACCTGGCGTATCAGTAACCGGCTGATCCTGCTTGGTCTGATGATGGGACTTTCGTTTCGGATCGTTTCTGATGGATGGTTTGGCATCGTGATCTTTCTGGGTCACATTATTCTTCCGGTTATCTTGTTATTTATTCTGTATCATATCCGCGGACTTGGCGCGGGTGATATCAAGTTGTTTTCCATGATCAGCGGCTTTCTGGGTTGGACGGATCTGGGTTTGATCGTTATCTACAGTTTCTTTATCGGGGCTGCACTCGGGCTCCCCAAGCTTCTGGCCAAAGGCCGGGGGTCTAAAATTCACTTTTCTATCGCCATTATTCTGGCATATTCATTACGGATAGGGGAAATCTGAATGGTACGGATGAAAATTGCATTAGGGGTCACGGACAGAAGGTACGGAGAGCGCCTTTCGGAGTATTTTGCCGAGAAACAGCGCGAGGACGTGAAGCTTTCCTGGTTTCGTGACCCAAAGGAAATGAAGGAAGAGAAAAATACAGGGGATTTTGAAGTGATCCTTGCGGAAGAAGAGTATTTTCTGGACCCGAAAACGGTACGTGATATTCCGCTTAAGATCCTGCTTCATGAAGGCACTGCGCCGGAGGAGCTGAAAACCCTGCCCTCGATCGAAAAATATAGTTCTGTCGAGAAGATCCTGCAGCAGGTGTACTCGCTTTTGGGAGAAGAAGGCCCGAAGGACCGCGTCTATCTGGGCGGAAAGCAAATGATCGCCGTATATTCGCCCGCAATGGCGGAGGGGCAGATCTGGTTTTCAAGAGCGCTCGCAAAGCGCCTTGCCGTGAAAGGAGAGCTTTTATACCTCTGCTTTATGGACTTTCCGGGAGTGAGGGCCAATGAAGAAGACAGTGTGTCGGATCTTTCAGAGCTCTTGTATTACAGCAGAAAAGGCGAGACGCATTTCATGAACCGGCTGAAAGCGGCAGTGATCCGGCAGGACGGGTTTGATACGGTACCCTGCGCGAAAAACCCCGAGAACCTTCATGAGTTTTCGGCGGAGGAATACGAGAAGTTTTTCAAGATCATGCTGGAAAGATCGGCGTATCGGGTCATCATTGTGGATTTTGGTTTTCTGCTGCCGGGCTTTATACGGCTGATGCGGCTTTTTTCCACTCTGTATCTGCCCATGAAAAATACGGAGCTGTCTCGTATCCGGCAGGAGGCCTTTGAAGAGTATTGGAGGAAAAGCGAAAAAGAGATCACGGTCAGCGTGATGCTGCCGGAATGCGAAGGCTCGGACCCTGCGGAGATCGTGGACAGGATGGGGGATCTGCAGGAGATCAGGGAAGCGCTGCGGGAAGGAGAGGATTAGCTTGGAAGAGGATCTCAGACGGCGTGTCTATGAAAAACTGGATATGGAGCGGGATATGCCGGACGAGGAGATCATGGAACTCATCGAGTCGGAGCTGACGGCTTACGTAAAGGAAACGCCGCTTTCTCTTGCGGAGCGGGAGCGCTTGTCACGGGAACTCTTCGATTCCCTTCGGAAACTGGATGTTTTGCAGCAGCTGGTGGATGACGACTCCATTACCGAGATCATGATCAACGGGCAGGACCATATCTTTTATGAAAAAGACGGGGAACTGAAGGAATGGGACAAGCATTTTGAATCGAGGGAAAAGCTGGAGGATGTGATCCAACAGATCGTGGGCGTCAATAACCGCGTAGTGAATGAGGCGTCTCCGATCGTGGACACAAGGCTGAAATCCGGCGCCCGCGTCAATGTGGTGCTGTACCCGGTTTCTCTGGACGGACCGGCGGTTTCGATCCGGAAATTCCCGAAGGAACCGATCACGATGGAGAAGCTCCTGGAATTTCACTCGATCTCGGAAGAAATGGTGCAGTTCTTGAAAACGCTGGTGAAGGCCAGGTACAACCTCTTCATTTCCGGCGGGACCGGATCCGGCAAGACAACCTTTTTAAATTCCTTGTCTAACTTTATCCCGAAGGATGAGAGGATCATCACGATCGAGGATTCGGCGGAGCTGCAGATCAGGGAAGTGAAGAATCTGGTCCGGCTGGAGACCAGAAATGCCAATATGGAAAGCGTGACACCGATCACGATCCGCGATCTGGTGCGTTCGTCGCTTCGAATGAGGCCGGATCGGATCATTGTCGGCGAGGTCCGTGGCGCGGAATGCCTGGATGTGCTGCAGGCATTTAATACAGGACATGACGGCAGCATATCGACGGGGCATGCGAACTCCTGCAAGGACATGATGACGAGGCTGGAGACCATGGTGCTGATGGGGATGGAGCTGCCGCTGCCGGCGATCCGGGCGCAGATCGCGTCGGGGATCGATGTGCTGGTGCATCTCGGGAGGCTAAGGGACTGCACGAGAAAGGTGCTGGATATCTGCGAGCTGGATGGGATCGTGAACGGGGAAGTGGCGATGAATCCGATCTATCGATTTATCGAAACAGGAGAAAAGAACGGTAAGATCACGGGTACCTGGAAACGGGTCGGAAATCTCAAAGCCTGCGGAAAGCTTGCGGCGGCAGGATTTAAGGAGAAGGAGATATTTCAATGAAGAAGGATAAACCACAGACAAAAAGTAAAGGGCTCCCTGTGAGAAAGGGGAAAGGCATTCGCGATCCTACAGATCTGGTGCGAAGAGGCTGGGATGACCGGTATGAGATCTACGTCTTTACGGCAAAGGAATGGGCATTGACGCTTGCGATGGCAGCAGTGTGGGTGGCGCTTGTCGCCTGGCTGTTCTACAAAAGCGTGTACGCCATGGTACTTCTGATCCCGTTTTGCCCTGTGTACGTGAAGCGAAAGCGTAAGAAGAAACAGGAAATGCGCAAAGCGAAGCTGCGGGACCAGTTCAAGGAGTGTCTGCAATCCGTGGCGGGAGCGCTGCAGGCCGGCATGTCGATGGAAAATGCATGGAAAGACGCGGAAAAGGATATGGTGAGGTTCCTCGGAAAGGACGCCGATATGACGAAGGAGTTGATCCGGATGAACAGGCGCGTTGCCTGTAATGAACCTTTGGAAAAGCTGATGCTGGAGTTCTCGGAACGAAGCGGGATCGAAGATGTGCAGAGCTTCTGCCAGATCTTTCAATTCGCGAAAAGGGGAGGAGGAGATCTGAATTCGATCATACAGAACACCTACCTTCGGATCGCGGACAAGGTGGAGCTGGAGCGAGAGATCGAGACGGCGATGGCTGCGAAAAAGATGGAACAGAAGATCATGAGCATTATGCCGTTGATGATCCTTTTGTATATCGGCTTCACGTCCTCGGAATTTCTGGCGGCCCTGTATGGGAACCTGACCGGCGTAATTGTGATGACCGTCTGCCTGGTGCTGTATCTTTTGTCGATCCGGCTGGGAGAAAAGATCGTGAGGATCGAGATCTGAGATGAAGGAAAAAGCGATAATATTTTGGAACAAGTATAAAAAGAGCATTCTGCTTTTCGTCTGCTTCGGCTTTTTGGGCGTAATGATGGAGGTAAAGGATAAGGACCGCCATGTGATCTCGGAAACGGATACCGTGAAAAGAGCGGAGGCGGGAGAAGGAGAGCATATTGAGAACCTGACGCTTTCCATGCCGGAGATGGAAGAGGAAACTGAGTACAGCCTGACCGTACCGGAACAGGTCCTGACGAAGGAGAAAAGCGCTGACTTCTTTGACCGTGCGGAAAAGGAGATCGAAGAGAGCTTCGTCGGTGAAAATGCGGATGTTTCCCATATCGTGACCGACGTGGTGATGAAGACCTCGTATGTCGACGGGATGGTGGAAGCCGAGTGGCTTTTAAGCGATTATGACTTCATCAATCCGGACGGAACGGTGCTGACAGAAGAGATCCCGAAGGAGGGCGTCGTGATCGACGCATCGGTCAAAATGACCTGTCAGGGGTATGAAAGAACCTATGAATTTCCGTTCATACTGTGCCAAAGAGAGTACAGTGCTGAGGAGAAGGTATATAAAGCGCTGGATGAATATTTTGCGGAAGAAGGGAAACGCGCCGGAACAGAGGAAATGCCGCTCCCATCGGAAGCAAACGGCACGGCGTTGGAATGGACGGAAAAAAAGAGCCACGGCGGGCTGCTGTTCATATTTCTGGGTGCGGCAGCGGCTGTGCTGGTGCAGGCGTCGGAACGGTCAAAGGAAAATGAAAGGCAAAAGAAACGAAAACAGAACCTGATGGTCCAATATCCGGAGGTCGTCAATAAGCTGTCTCTGCTGCTCGGCGCCGGAATGACCATGGAAACAGCGTGGGAGAGGATCGTCAGAACCTATGTGGCAGAAAAGAACAAAACAGGAAAAACGAAAGAAGCGTATGAGGAAATGCAGGTCAGCCTGCGTGAGATCAGGGACGGTGTAGCCGAACGGACAGCGTATGAGCGGTTTGGTGAAAGATGTGCGCTGCGGCCATACCGGAAACTGACGGCGCTGATCGTGCAGAATTTAAGAAAAGGAAATAAGGGCCTGACAGCGTTGATGGAAGCGGAAGCGGAGGAAGCGTTTGTCATGCGAAAGAACCTTGCGAAAAAGCTGGGTGAAGAGGCGGGGACGAAATTGCTGTTCCCGATGATGATGAGCCTGGGGATCATTATCGTGATCATAATGGTTCCGGCAGTAATGTCATTTTATAACGGATAGGGGGAGAAAGATGAACGAGATCAGAAATTTTATCAAAGATGAAGATGGGATCGGTACCGTCGAGGTAATTTTGATCCTTGTTGTGATCATCGGCTTAATACTGATATTCAAATACCAATTAACCACGCTGGTAAAGAACATCTTCAAAACAATCAAGGAAAAGGCCGG
>JAEESA010000019.1 GCA_016286115.1 Lachnospiraceae bacterium | reverse complement strand
AAGACCCCCAACCCGATCGATACGATGGAAGAGGATACCGAGGTCTCGCTGGCCTTTGATAAGGAAAAGCTCTATAAAAACATGGTGGACGCCCGCGCAGACTGGCTTTATGAACTGCCGCAGTGGGACAGTATCTTTGATGAGGCGAAAAAGAAAAAGCTTTACCTCGAGCAGAAGGCGTCGGGGACTGTGCGCATCGGGAAAAAGATCGGCCGCAACGACCCGTGTCCCTGCGGGAGCGGGAAAAAATACAAGCAGTGCTGCATGAGAAAAGATGAGGCACAGGCAAACGCCTGATTTAAACCAAGAACGACAAATTCAAGAAATTGTATCTTTCAAAAAAAACCTTCTTCTACTACAATCACGATTGATGTAGTGAAAGAGGGTTTTTAGTTTGAGAAGAGGAGTACAAAATGGGAATTGCACAAGCATTTAAAGGAGCAGTGATCAGTGCCGGCATCAGCGGCGCCATCAAGTATCTGGAGAAGGACCCGGAAAAGAACGTCCCGAAGATCGTGGACTGGGTGAACCGGTTCTCCCCGGAAAACAGCTTTAAGACACAGAGAGAATACATGACCGAGATCGTAAACGATCCGGATTCCGCCTGGTATAAGCTGATCATGAACATCATGCATACCGTGGATTCGAGCATTATGAAGACGATCTTCACGAACTTTTTCATGAATGCGAACCTGATCGGCTGGAAGAGGCAGGAAGAGATCCGTCAGAAATACGGCTGCAACGCTCCCTGGGCGATCCTTCTGGATCCGACCAGCGCATGCAACCTGCACTGCACGGGCTGCTGGGCTTCCGAATACGGTCACAAGCTGAACCTTTCTCTGGACGAGATCAACGAGATCATCCGTCAGGGCAAGGAGATCGGTACTTATATGTACATCTACACCGGCGGCGAACCGCTGGTGCGTAAAAAAGATCTGATCAAGATCTGCGAACAGAATTCGGATTGCATCTTCTTAAGCTTTACAAACGGAACTCTGATCGATGAGGAGTTTGCGGACGAGATGCTGCGGGTGAAGAACTTCGTTCCCGCCATCAGCAACGAAGGCTTTGAAGAAGTGACCGACGGCCGCCGCGGAGAGGGCACATTCGCGAAATCACGCCGCGCCATGGAGATCTTGAAAGAGAGAAAGCTTCCGTTCGGCATTTCCTGCGCCTATACAAGGGACAATGTGCCGGTCGTGAGTTCCGATGAATATTTCGATGCGCTTGTGGAATGGGGCGCAAAGTTCGTATGGTTCTTCCATCTGATGCCCACCGGTATGAACGGCAAGCCGGAACTGATGCCGACACCGGAGCAGAGGACCATGATGTATGAAAAGATCCGTTCCTATCGTGGCGAGAAGGCCATTTTCGCGATGGATTTCCAGAACGACGGCGAGTATGTCGGCGGCTGCATCGCGGGCGGAAGAAGATACTTCCACATCAACGCGAACGGCGACTGCGAACCCTGCGTGTTCATCCACTATTCGGATTCCAACATCCGCGAGAAGACGCTGCTGGATGTTTTAAGAAGCCCGCTGTTCATGGCTTATCATGACGGACAGCCCTTCAACGACAACATGCTCCGTCCCTGCCCGATGCTTGAAAATCCGCAGTTCCTGCAGGAGATCGTGAACAAGACCGGCGCACATTCGACGGACCTGGAAGCACCGGAAAGCGTAGAACACTTATGCGGCAAGTGTAAGGAATACGCTGAAAACTGGCAGCCGGTGGCAGATGAGCTGTGGCATAAGGAAAAGGATTTCCAGGAACAGGGACTTACCACGAAAGAAAAGCTGGAGCTGCAAAAAGAGGCAGCAAAAGAGAAAGAAAACAAAGCAAGTTAAATATGTACGAAACGACAGCCGCAAGGCTGTCGTTTTTTCCCTAATGGTTACAGCATTTGCACTCTTTACTTTTTAAGAGAAGAAGGATAGAATTTATAGCAAGACTGAATTATTGTAGGAGAAAAGGACTATGAAGATCACATTAAAGGATGGATCCGTTAAGGAATATGACGGCGCGAAGACGATCTATGAGATCGCTTTGGATATCAGCGAAGGGCTGGCGAGGGCAGCCTGCGCGGGAGAAGTGGATGGAGAGGTTGTGGATCTGCGCACAGTGGTGGATAAGGATTGCAGTCTCAGCATCCTGACAGACCGCGACCCGGCGGGATTGAATGCGCTGCGCCATACCGCTTCCCATGTGATGGCAGAGGCAGTGAAGCGCCTGTTCCCGGACGCGAAGGTGACGATCGGGCCGGCCATTGAGGACGGGTTTTATTATGACTTTGACCATGAACCCTTCTCCAGAGAGGATCTGGATCGGATCGAGGAGGAGATGAAGAAGATCGTGAAGGAAGGGCATGAGCTGAAACGCTTTACCCTGCCAAGGGACGAGGCTGTGAAGTTCATGAAGGAAAGGAACGAGCCCTTCAAGGTGGAGCTCATTGAGGAGCTGCCGGAAGGAGAGGAGATCTCGTTCTACGATCAGGGCGGGTTTGTCGATCTTTGCGCAGGACCGCATCTTATGAACACGAAGGGCGTGAAGGCCTTTAAACTGCTGTCGTCTTCCATGGCGTATTGGAGAGGCGATGAAAAGAAGGCGAGGTTGCAGCGGATCTACGGAACCGCGTATGCGAAGAAGGATGAGCTGAAGGAGCATCTGAAAAGGCTCGAAGAGGCGAGGATGCGTGACCATAACAAGCTCGGCCGCGAGATGAAGCTCTTTACGACCGTGGATGTGGTCGGCCAGGGCCTGCCTTTGATCCTGCCGCGTGGGCAGAAGATCATCCAGAAGCTGCAGCGCTGGATCGAGGACCTCGAAGACAGGGAATGGGGCTATGTTCGTACAAGGACGCCCTTTATGGCAAAGTCCGACCTTTATAAGCTGTCCCATCATTGGGATCATTATCTGGAAGGGATGTTCGTGCTCGGCGATCCGGAGGATAAGGACTGCATGGCGCTTCGGCCCATGACCTGCCCGTTCCAGTTCTTCTGCTATAAGAATGAGCAGCGGTCATACCGGGATCTGCCCTACCGCATGGGAGAGACCAGTACGCTGTTTCGGAACGAGGATTCCGGAGAAATGCACGGACTGACGCGTGTCCGCCAGTTTACGATCTCCGAGGGCCATAACGTGATCCGCCCGGATCAGACCGAGGAGGAGCTGACAAACTGCCTGAACCTTGCGACTTATGTCTTTACGACGCTGGGGCTGCAGGATGACGTGACGTACCGGCTTTCGAAGTGGGATCCGAACAACACGGAGAAATATCTCGGGGACGAGGAGTACTGGAATACTTCCCAGGACGCGCTGCGAAGAGCCCTGCAGGCGAAAGGCCTTGCCTTTGTCGAAGCGGACGGCGAGGCAGCCTTCTACGGGCCGAAGATCGACATCCAGGCGAAGAACGTATACGGCAAGGAAGACACGATGGTCACGATCCAGCTGGACTGCGAAAACGCCGATAATTTCGATATGTACTATATTGATGAGAACGGGGAGAAGAAGCGCCCCTACATCATCCACCGTACGAGCCTCGGCTGCTATGAACGGACGCTGGCCTGGCTGATCGAGCACTACGCCGGGAAGTTCCCGACCTGGCTCTGCCCGGAGCAGGTGAGGGTGCTGCCGATCTCTGATAAATTCACGGCGTATGCCGAAAAGGTCTGCAAGACTATGTTCGACCGCGGGATCGACGCGACAACGGATCTTCGCTCGGAGAAGATCGGATTTAAGATCCGCGAGGCACGGCTGGACCGGATCCCCTACATGCTGATCGTCGGGGAGAAGGAAGAAGCCGACGGCACGGTGTCGGTACGGAGCCGCTTTGCCGGAGACGAAGGCGTAAAGCCGCTGCAGGCCTTCATCGACCAGATCGAAGAAGAGATCCGCACGAAAACGATCCGGGAAGAGACGGTAGAAGAGGAAAAAAATTAGGTAAAAAGTACCACAAACTTTAAGTTCGTTCGTACGATATAGTATATGGGGATTTTTTGGGTAAGAGAATGTCCCCGGGAGGACTTGTATTATGAAAAACAAAAAAACAAGAAACAGAGTCATGGCTGCGGCGCTTTGCAGCGTGATGGCGGTGCTGCTGTCGTTTTCCGTGACCACCAGGATATGGGCGACACCTCTCGATTCCAAGAAGGGGCTGCAGGGTGATTACATGGTGACGCAGGAAGGCGTGACGGGAAAGCACATGCTGCTGAACCTTTATCTGGACGCGATCGACAGCGAGGTGCCCACGGAAAAGAATTATTATGTTGCGGGAAATAACTATTACTTCGAACCTTCGATCTTAAGCGCCTATGAAACGAGGCTGAAGGAAGCGGCGGCAAAGGATATCGATGTGACGATCGTCGTTCTGATGCGCGGCAACGCACATTGCGCCCAGATGGGCATGATGGCAGCGGGCTTTGGCGCGACGGATCCGAACCGGCTGTACGCGTTGAACCCGGACAGTGATGCGGTGGAAGCGTTCTTCGGCATCATCGCTCATGACTTATGCAACGAGGAATACGGGGCAAAGAACTGGATCCTCGGAAACGAAGTCAATATGCCGGATGCGTATAACTTCACCGGAACGCTTGACCTGGAAACGAATGTGGATATCTACACCCGCACGTTCCTGCTGTTTTCCCAGATGCTTCGCGTGGAAGGGTATTCGGGCTATGCTAAAGCCAGCATCAGCCTCGATCACAGCTGGACCGATGACGGCAACGGGGCAGGGATCGCCGGAAAGGATTTCCTGGATCTGTTTGCGAAGAAGATGAAGAGCATGGATCCTTCCTGTGGCTGGAACATCGCCTACCATCTTTATGCGCCGGATCTTTCGAAGACCAGCTCGATCTGGACCGATCCCGAGCTTTCGGCGGATGATGAAAATGCGAAATTTATTTCGCCGCTGAACCTCAATGTTCTGACAGATTACGTGAAAGAGAACTTCGGCGATTCACACCGCATCATTCTTTCCGAGCAGGGCTATGATATTTCGGAGGGCGAAACCGTGCAGGCGGCGGCGCTTGCGATGAGCTATGCGGCGGCGGTCAAAAATGACATGGTGGATGCCGTGATCTATCGTTCTTTAGTGGACGAGGGAACGGATGCGGGGCTTGACTTAGGACTTAAGAACGCGGACGGAACTCCGCGGGAAGCGTTTCAGGTCTATCAGGAAATGGACGGCTCCTACGGCAGCCAGATCCTGAACCAGTATCAGGCAATGATCGATTATCTGATCATGGTGAGATAAACATCAGAGGGAGCGGATTTGAAAAAAAACGCATGGATGCGGACGGTTGCGGCGCTTTTGCTTGCGACCGTCCTTCTTTTTACAACACAGCCCCTGACCGCGCAGGGCGCGTATCTGGAGGGGGACGACCGGTTTGAACTCACGCTGGATTCGAAAAAGGGCCTGCAGGGCGACTACATGCTGACCCGCGACGGCGTGACCGGAAAGCACATGCTCTTAAACCTCTACCTTGACGTGATCGACAGCGATTACCGGACAGAGGTCGTGCAATACGTGGACGACGTGCCGTATTATTTCGATCCGGTGGCGGTTTCTGCGTTCAGCTATCGCTTAAAACAAGCGTACGAAAAGGACATCGACGTGACTCTCGTGATCCTGCTCCGTGGCGATGAGCACTGCGGGAAGCTTGGCCTCATGGCGGTGAAGCAGGAGGCGTATGATCCCGACCGCCTGTATGCGATGGATCCCAACTCGCAGGCACTGACGGCCTTTTTCCGCCTGATCGCAAGGCGCTTTGGGTCTGATGCGAACGGGGCGAAGCACTTTATCCTCGGAAACGAAGTCAATATGCCGGAAGCCTACAACTACACGGGCACATCCGATCCGTATGAGAATGCGGACCTCTATGCGCAGACCTTCGTGAAGTTCGAACATGAACTGACCAATGAGGGGAATTATAACTCCCGCGCCTATATCAGCCTCGACCACACCTGGACCGTGGACGGAGAAAAGGATGAGGGAATCGGCGGCAAGGAATTCTTGGACCTCTTCCACGAAAGAGTGCATGAATTAAGCCAAGACTGCCGATGGAATGTCGCGTACCACCTGTATGCGCCTGATCTGAAAAAGACGTCCTCGATCTGGAAGAACCCCGAGCTCCTCACGCAGGAGATCGATACGCCCTATATCGGCCCCGGGAACTTAAGCGTCCTGACCGACTACCTCGCCGAAACCTACACCCCGGACTGCAGGGTGCTGCTCTCGGAACAGGGCTATGACATCGGCGAAGGAGAGGAGATCCAGGCCGCGGGGATCGCCCTTTGCTATTATGAGGCGTTAACTAACCCGATGGTGGAGGCGGCGATCTTCCGGTCCTATGTCGATGAGGGCACGGACGGCGGGCTCGATTTAGGGCTTGTCGCCAAGAACGGGAAGGAACGCGAAGCCTTCCGCGTCTACCAGCAGATGGACGGCAAACGCGGCCTCTACATCATGGCTTATTACCTCGCCCGCAGCAAGACTACTTGGAAGTGACTTTTCTATCTTAAGAACCTGCAAAAGCAGGTTCTTTTTTATTGGCTGTGCGTTTCCACAGCCTGTGGTGGCAGGGCGGAGACGTTTTCCTTGGATAAGTCTCCGTCTGTCGTCGCTGCCCCCAAAAAATAGTGAACAATTCATAATAAAATCTTGCAATTTCCGCAAAAATAGGTTATTATGTGGTTAGATGTGGAGGGAAGTGGAGAGAAAGTGTGGCAGAGTGGTGAATATCGACGGAAAATGGTGAAGGATATTCACTGATGGAGCAAAGGTGAAACGATATGTTTATGGGCGAATACGACCACACAATCGATCCGAAGGGCCGTATCATCATCCCGGCGAAGTTCAGGGAAGAGCTTGGAGAGCGGTTTATCGTAGCGAAGGGGATGAACGACGGATGCCTGTTCCTCTATCCGGAGAAAGAGTGGAACGAGCTGGCGGAGGGCTTTAAGAAGGCGCCGCTGATCCAGCCGCTGATGAGGAGGTTCATCCGGGAGTTCTTTTCCGGAGCGGACACGGCGGAGACGGATAAGCAGGGAAGGGCTTTGATCCCGCAGAACCTGCGGGAACACGCAGGGATCGAAAAAGAAGCGGTCGTGATCGGAGCCATGACGAGACTGGAAGTCTGGAGTAAGGAACGCTGGGATAAGAGAGAGGAAGAACCTCTGGATATGGACGAGGTTGCGGAAGCTCTGGCACAGTATGGAATCAGTATTTGAGCACAAACCGGTATTACTTACCGAAGTATTGGAAAATCTGGAGATACGGGAGGATGGCCTGTATGTGGACGGAACCCTGGGAGGGGGAGGCCATTCCGAGGAGATCGCAAAGAGGCTCGGAGAGAACGGGAAACTCTATTGCATCGACCGCGATCCGGATGCGCTGCAGGCAGCGGGTAAACGCCTGGAACGATTTGGAGAGAAGGTTGTCCTGATCCGGGGTAACTACTCCGATGTGAAGGAAGCCTTAAGAAGCCGGACCGACAGGGACGCGGACGGCATACTTCTGGACCTTGGCGTGTCCTCGTTCCAACTGGATACGCCGCTCCGGGGGTTCACGTACAGGGACGAGGAAGCGCCGCTCGATATGCGGATGGATCCTTCCCAGAGCCTCACGGCGGAAGAAGTGGTAAATACGTATTCTTTTGAGGAACTCAGGGATATCCTGAGGGACTATGGAGAAGAGCGATTTGCTCCCTCGATCGCGAGGGAGATCGTGAAAGCGAGAGAGGAAGCGCCAATACGTACGGCGGGACAGCTCGTAGAGCTGATCAGGGAGGCAATGCCGGAGAAGGAACTCAGAAAAAAAGGGCATCCCGCCAAGCAGGCCTTCCAGGCACTCCGGATCGAGGTGAACGGAGAGCTGGACGGCTTGGAGCGGTTTCTGGACGACGTGATGGACATCCTCGCGCCGGGCGGAAAGCTCCTGATTATCACGTTCCATTCGCTGGAGGACCGGATCGTCAAGAAGAAGATGAAGGAATGGGAAAACCCCTGTACTTGCCCCAAAAGCTTTCCGGTATGCGTGTGTGGGAAGAAGAGCTTGGGGAAAATGAGGCCAAGCAAGCCGATTATTGCAGGAAATGAAGAATTAAGCTTGAATTTAAGAAGTAAAAGCGCTAAACTTAGAGTATTCAAGAAGGAGTGCACCGCATGACAGACCGGAAACGCGTCAATTATCAGGAAATACCAGATGAGTATGTATATGGCAATACGGTTCGCCGGCGTGAGATCGAGATCGAACACCGGAAGCAGCGCGTTACCCGTGAACTGGAACAGAAGAGAGCGGAAGAGGAGAGAAAAAAACATCGTCTGGCAGCGGTCCGCCGCAATCAGGCCAGAGAGCTATCCCTGGGAAAGAGCTATGTTCTCCTATTGACTATTCTGGGCGTCCTGACGGGTTTCATTGCCCTGGTATATATTCAGCTGCAAACAGATGTCACCGTGCATCTGAAGAACATTTCAAGGATCGAAAGCGAGCTGGAGGATGTGCGCGCGGATAACGCAGCCATTCAGAAACGGATTGACACAGCCACTGACTTGAAGCATATTAAAGATGTGGCAATGAATCAGTTCGGCATGAAATACGCCGGGGAAGATCAGATCGTATATTATACGGTGGAGAATTCAAATTACATGAATCAATACTCCGAGATCCCCGGCTGAGAGGATCGAGGGGAGAAGGATGAGCGGTAAAAGAAGACCTGTAGTCCTGAAACTGAATAAAAGCATGCAGAGGAAGCTGGTGTTGCTGTTGGTAACGGTGACACTGGCTTTTGTAGGTTTGATCATTCGTCTTTCCTATATCCAGCGGACGAGCGGCGAACGGTATACGAAGATCGTTCTGTCCCAGCAGGAATACGACAGCAAAACCCTGCCGTACCGGCGCGGGGATATCGCGGACGCAAAGGGGACCGTTCTCGCGACGAGCACGGACGTGTACAACGTGATCCTCGACTGCAAGGTCTTAAACGCCGACTACCGTGACGGAAGCCCCGGGAAGGACCGGCGTACGCCGACGCTGCAGGCGCTGCAGCAATGCTTCCCGGATGTGGACATGCAGCAGGTCTATGATCTTATCAATAATCCCGAAACTGCCAATAAACAATATACCGTGCTTTTGAAGAAGCTGCCCTATGAGCAGATCGCGGCGTATATGGAGCTCAAGGAAGAGGCGCACGCCAAGAGCCAGGAGAAGAACTCCGGCGTCCTTCGTTTTTCGGACGGGATCTGGTTCGAAAAGGAGTATGAGCGCCAATATCCGTATAAGAAGATGGGCAGCAACATCATCGGCTTTATTGCGTCCGGGAATGTCGGCATGGCCGGGGTGGAAAATTACTATAACGATACATTGAACGGAACCAATGGCCGGGAATACGGCTATCTGAACTCGGATAATAACTTCGAGAAGACCATAAAAGAGGCGCAGGACGGACTGAACCTCACGCTGACCATCGACGCGAACATCCAGTCGGTCATCGAGGACAAGATCGAGGCGTTCCAGAAGGAGCATGAGAACGAGTACCGGGACGGGCCGGGTTCGGTCCACACCGGGGCAATCCTGATGAACCCGAATACCGGAGAGATCCTCGGAATGGGGCAGTATCCGAACTACGACGCGTCGAATCCTTTTGATCTTTCCATACTCTATGACGAAGCCACGATCAGTATGATGACTCCCGAAGAACAGCTGGACGCGCTGAACACATTGTGGCAAAATTATTGTCTGACGGCAACATATGAACCCGGCTCCACGGGAAAACCGTTCACGGTCGCGGCGGGGCTTGAAACCGGCGCACTTAAAGGCGACGAGGTTTACTACTGCGACGGCGGGGAATATATCGCGAACTACCATGTGCGCTGCAACAGCCGCGTGGGCCACGGCTCCCAGACCATCGGGAAGGCCCTGATGAATTCCTGTAATGACGCCCTGATGCAGATGAGCTATGTGATCGGGCCCGAGACCTTTACGAAATACCAGAAGATCTTCGGCTTCGGCCTGAAAACGAATATCGACCTGCCCGGAGAGGCCAGGACCGATTCTCTGATCTATACGCTGGACAATATGACAACGCTGGATCTGGCGACAAACTCCTTCGGACAGAACTATAACTGCACGATGGTGCAGATGGCATCGGCGTTTTCCTCCCTGATCAACGGCGGGTATTACTACCGCCCGCATGTGGTGAAGAAGATCACGGACAAGGAAGGGAACACCGTGAAAAAGATCGAGCCGGAGCTCGTGAAGGAGACGGTGAGCCGTGAAACCTCGGATATCATCCGCGAGATCCTTCATGACACGGTTTCAACGGGAACCGCGAAGACCGCCAAGGTCAACGGCTATTCCATGGGCGGAAAAACGGGAACGGCGCAGATGTATCCCCGTGACGGGATCAACTACCTGGTTTCCTTCATCGGCTTTGTGCCTGCGGAAAATCCGCAGGTGGTCGTCTATGTGACGATCGACCGGCCGAATGTCGGTTCACAGCCGCACAGCACCTTTGCACAGGAGATGGCGAAGGAGATCCTTGAAGACAGCCTTCCCTATCTCAACATCTTCCCCGACGAAGAATTCGTTCCGGAAGAGACCGAGGAAGAGGAAGTATGGGTAGCTCCGGCAACGGAAACGCCCGCAGAAGGAGAAGCGCCTGCAGCGGAAGTGCCGCAGGAAGAAGCCGTCACGGATGACGGAGTGGATGAGGGCGTCGCGGACGCTCCCGCGACCGACATTGTCACCAACCCGCCGGAGCAGGAACCGGAGCCCGCCCCCGAAGTTATTCCGGAGGAGCTCGAGGCACGAGGAGGAGAGTAAGCCGACTAATGTCATAATGTAGGGTCTGCCTAGCAGTACATTATCGACCAAGCAGAGTGTGGACGCTACGCGTTACTTAATGAGTGCAAGCTTGCGCAGCACGAATTTAGTAACGTACGCAAGCGTCAACAAGCGAAAGCGGCTCTGCGGGGCGGTGATGTGCTGCTAGGTGGGTCCGGAAGGGATATAGAGGAGAGGAGAGCGAGTATGGATATCAGACCGTTTTTGGCTGTGTTCGCGGCATTCGCGATCGTGGCCGTGTTGGGGCCGTTTGTGATCCCGGCGCTAAAAAAACTGAAGATCAAACAGACGGAGAGAGAGGAGCTGAAAAGCCATCAGGCGAAAGCGGGAACGCCGACGATGGGCGGGATCATGATCCTGGCGGGGATCATCGGGGCTTCTCTGATCTTCGGATTCAGAGACCTTTCGCAGGTCCTTCCCGTGCTGCTCCTGACGATCGGCTTTGGCGTCATCGGTTTTCTGGATGACTTTCTGAAGGTGGTCCTGCGGCGGAGCCAGGGGCTTCTGGCGTGGCAGAAGATGCTGCTGGAGCTGGTGGTGACGACGCTGTTTCTGGTATATGTTTCTTTGGATCAGGCCACGACGCTTCGGATCTGGCTCCCCGGCGGGACCTGGGTCTGGCTCGGGTGGTTTGCGGTTCCGATCCTTTATATCGCCGTGCTGGGAACGGTGAACGGCGTGAATTTTACGGATGGTCTGGACGGGCTGTCGTCTTCGGTGACGGTTCCGGTGGCATTTTTCTTCCTGATCGCGGCGCTGCACCGCGGGAACGGGTCTGCTGTAGTGGCGGGAGCCGTCGGCGGGGCGCTTCTCGGCTTTCTTCTGTTTAACTGCTATCCCGCGAAGGTATTCATGGGGGATACAGGGTCTCTCGCTCTGGGCGGGTTTGTTTCCGGAATGGCGTATATGCTGAATATGCCCTATATCATTCTCGTGGTGGGCGCGGTCTATCTCGTGGAAGTGCTTTCCGTGATGATCCAGGTGACGTATTTCAAGGCGACGCACGGCAAGCGGATCTTCCGCATGGCGCCGATCCACCATCATTTTGAGCTGGGCGGCTGGTCGGAAACCAGAGTGGTAACGGTGTTTATGGTGATCACGATCCTTCTTTGCGTGGGATCGGGGATCGTAGTGGTGATGTAGGATGACAAAACAGGATTTTAACGGGAAAACAGTGTTCATTTTCGGCACGGGGATCAGCGGGATCGCCGCGGCGAAGCTTTTGAAGGAGGCCGGAGCGAGCCTCCTGGTCTTTGATGGAAACGCTAAACTGAAAGAGGAGGACGTGCGGGAAAAATCGCCGGCTTTTGCAGAGGCGAAGATCAGGATCGGAGAACTGACGCCGGATTTCCTCGAAGGAGCGGAGATCGCGGTCTTAAGCCCCGGAGTGCCGTTGGACTGCCCGGAAGCGCTTCTTATCAAAGAGAAAGGGCTGAAGATCCTTGGCGAGATCGAGCTTGGCTATATCTTCGGGAAGGGGAGGCTTTCAGCGATCACGGGGACGAACGGCAAGACCACGACGACGGCGCTGACCGGAGAGCTCTTCAAGCTGGCGTTTGACGACGTGCGGGTCGTGGGGAATATCGGCGTGCCATACACGGAGGAAGCGCCGACCATGACCGAAAAGACCGTGACCGCGGCGGAGATCAGCAGCTTTCAGCTGGAGACGGCGGACACGTTTCATCCAGAAGTGTCGGCGATCTTAAATATCACGCCGGATCATCTGGACCGGCATCATACCATGGAAGCCTATATCGAAGCAAAAGAAGAGATCACGAGGAACCAGGCCAAAGACGAGGTCCTGGTTTTGAACTACGAGGATCCGGTGCTTAAAGAATTCGGCGAGACGGTGGAACGGAATGTACTTTGGTTTTCCTCCAAACAGAAAGTGCCGAAGGGCTTTTATGTGAAGGACGGCGTGATCCTTTACGTAAACGGGGATGAAGAGGAGCAGGTTCTGGGGGTAAATGAACTCAACATCCTCGGGAGCCATAACTGGGAAAATGCGATGGCGGCTTCGGCGATCGCGCTTTCCATGGGCGTTTCGATGGAAAAGATCCGGGAAGGCCTGAAGGCCTTTACGGCAGTGCCGCACCGCATTGAATTCATTGCGGAAATCAAAGGGGTGCGATATTATAATGATTCGAAGGGGACAAACCCTGACGCCGCGATCCGCGGGATCACGTCGATGGACCGCCCGACGGTGCTGATCGGCGGTGGCTATGATAAGAATTCGACCTACAACGAGTGGATCCGAGAATGCAAGGGCAGGGCGAAAAAGATCATCCTGATCGGGCAGACGAGGGAGAAGATCAAGGCGGCCTGCGATGAGGAAGGCTTTACGGAGACAGAATACGCCGAATCTCTTGAAGAGGCGGTGGAAAAAGCAAG
This sequence comes from Lachnospiraceae bacterium, assembly GCA_016286115.1. GTDB lineage: Bacteria > Bacillota > Clostridia > Lachnospirales > Lachnospiraceae > RUG12461. The sequence goes on along the minus strand of JAEESA010000019.1, from coordinate 7,372 downwards.
CGAGTTCGCAAAGGAAGGAGACGCGGTCCTGCTTTCTCCGGCCTGTGCGAGCTGGGGGATGTTCAAAAACTATGAAGAACGCGGAGACCTTTTCAGGGAACTGGTCCTGAAAATGAAGTGATATTCATTGAATAAAGCATGGATGTTGAAGCAACCGTAGAAGAAGAAAAACAGAAAAAACCGAAAAAGGCGAAACCGAAGAAAGAAAAAAGGCTGGTCTACTTTGACTACAGCCTTCTTGTGATCATTCTGACGCTGGTGGGCTTCGGGCTGGTCATGCTTTATTCCTCCAGCTCCTACAGCGGACAGGAAAAGTACGGGGACGCCGCGTATTACCTGAAACAGCAGGCCTCCAAGACCGCGATGGGACTTGGGGCGATGATCGTCATCATCTTTATTCCCTATCGTTTCTGGGAAAAGGTCAGTCTTTTTTTCTATATCGCCGCCATCGGCTTATGCGCGCTGGTTCCGTTCATCGGCGTTGAGATCAACTATTCCAAACGTTGGCTGAGGATCGCCGGGGTGCAGTTTCAGCCCTCGGAGATCGCGAAGGTGGCCACGATCGTGTTTTTTGCCGCGGTCCTGTGCAGGATCCCGAAAACCCTGAACAGTCTGAAGAAAACGATCTTCGTGTTTCTGATGTCGGTCCCCGTGGTCGGGGTTGTGGCGTACAGTAACCTGAGTACGGGGATCATCATCGCGGGCGTCGTGTTCATTATGATGTTCGTGGTGAGCCCGAAATACTGGCATTATTTCCTGGTGCTGGCGATCATGGCGGTGGTGATGGGCATTGTGATCTATCTCGCGGCGAAGGGCGGGGCGGAAGGAAGCTACCGGTTTGAGCGTGTGCAGGTGTGGCTGGATCCGGAAGCGCATGAAAAGGGCTATCAGACCCTGCAGGGGCTCTATGCCATCGGCTCCGGCGGCGTGTTCGGCAAAGGTCTTGGGGAGAGTATGCAGAAATTGGGCTTTATTCCTGAGGCGCAAAATGATATGATCTTCTCGATCATCTGCGAAGAACTCGGGCTTTTCGGCGCCGTCTGCATTATCCTTCTGTTCATGCTGATGTTATGGCGGTTTATGATGATCGCGAGCAACGCGCCCAATCTGTTCGGGTCGCTTTTGGTGATCGGGATCATGGCGCACATAGCCCTGCAGGTGATCCTGAACATCGCCGTGGTGACCAATACGATCCCAAATACGGGGATCATCCTGCCTTTTATCAGTTACGGCGGGACCTCCGTCATCTTCCTGCTGGCGGAGATGGGCATCGCGCTTTCGGTTTCAAGGATCAGGCTGAATTAAAAAATCCAATGGGTGAAAACAGAAAAAAACGTCGAAAAATCGGATTGATCGTCTTTTTGACGATCGTGCTGCTCCTGTCTTCCTTCGTTTTGGTCGCGTTTACGGTGTTTAAGGTGAAAAACGTGATCGTGGAGGGGAATGAGCTCTATCAGGATGAAGCGATCAGAAGGCTTGTTCTGGACAATAAATACAGCTGGAACAGCCTCTACGTCTATTTCCGCTTCCGAAAAGGGCCGAAGGAAACGGTTCCCTTTGTGGACGACATGGACGTGACGCTCGAAAAGCCGGACACGCTGAAGGTGGTGGTCTATGAAAAGGGGCTGATCGGGTATACGCTTCGGGAAACGGACGGAAACTATATCTATTTTGACAAGGACGGCTTTGTCATCGATATTTCAGAGGACAGGGCGAAATCCGTGCCGGAGATCGCGGGAGTCAACGCCTATGGCGCGGATGTCTTTGAAAAACTGGAGATCCCGGAGAAAAACTTAAGGTGCCTTCTGACGCTGACACAGGATCTTTCGAAGAACAATCTGGACTGCGAAAAGATCACGCTGCAGGACGACGGGAACATTTTCCTCACCTTCGGGCCGATCGAGGTCAATATGGGGCAGGATGAGCATCTGACGGAAAAAATGGCCAGGCTCGTGCAGATTTTGCCGGAAATCACGGGAAAACAGGGGGTTTTGGACCTTTCCACCTGGTCTGAAGAGACAACGGACATCATTTTTTCAGCATATCAATAGGAAACCATCGTTTCTTTTGACAAAAGTCACAAAAGGAATGCACCGTTTTTCTAAAAGATGTTGATTATTTTATTAAAAAACTATATTATAATTGTTAAGTATTCTTATGGGGAGAGATAAGGAGGACGAGCTTTGCTTGAGATTAAATCATCGGAAGCGAATTCCAATGCCAAGATCATAGTCGTTGGCGTTGGGGGCGCCGGGAATAATGCAGTAAACCGCATGATCGAAGAAAGTATCGGCGGTGTAGAATTTATCGGGGTTAATACAGATAAACAGGATCTGATGCTCTGTAAGGCTCCTACGCTGATCCAGATTGGAGACAAGATCACGAAAGGCCTTGGCGCCGGGGCGGACCCGGAGGTCGGTGAGAAATCAGCGGAAGAGAACGCAGAGGAACTCGGAAACGCCATCAAAGGAGCCGACATGGTCTTCGTAACCTGCGGCATGGGCGGCGGGACCGGAACAGGAGCCGCTCCTGTGATCTCGAAGCTTGCGAAAGAGCAGGGGATCCTGACCGTAGGCGTTGTGACCAAGCCCTTCAAGTTTGAAGGCAAGGTCAGAATGAACAACGCCCTGAATGGAATTGATAAACTGAAGGAAGCCGTGGACACGCTGATCGTGATCCCGAATGACCGGCTTTTGGATATCGTAGACCGCCGGACCAGCATTCCGGATGCCTTGAAGAAGGCGGATGAAGTGCTGCAGCAGGCCGTGCAGGGTATTACGGACCTGATCAATGTGCCGGCTCTTATCAATCTGGATTTCGCGGACGTGCGAACCGTCATGAAGTCAAAAGGCATGGCGCATATCGGTATCGGTTCCGCGACAGGCGACGAGAAGGCGCTGGAAGCCGTAAAGATCGCGGTGGAGAGCCCGCTTCTCGAGACGACGATCACGGGCGCTACGGATGTGATCCTCAACATCACCGGAAATATCACCCTTTCGGATGTGGCGGAAGCCGCCGATTATGTCGAGAATCTGGTCGGAGAAAACGCTGCGGTCAACGTTGGCGCGAAATATGACGAGACCATGCAGGATTGCGCGAAGATCACAGTCATCGCAACAGGCCTTGATGAAACAAGGACAGCAGGATCGGCGGGTGCCGATATCCTGACCTCCATGCGTTATCCGAGCTCCAACAGCTCGATCTTAAGAAATACGGTTCCGACGCCGACACCGGCTCCGGTACCGACACCGGCTCCTCAGCCGCAGCCGCAGCAGGTTGTGCCGCAGCCGCAGCCGAGACCGGCATCTTCCACCTCACCGGTGAACCCGCTTATCCGGCCCGGCGGAATGACATCTCCCGCGAGTGGCGGAGCAAGCTCGCTCCTGAACAGTGCCTCTCACGGACCGGTGCAGTCCGGCAGCAAGAGCACATCAAATGCGCGGACTACGTTCGAGAGCAACATTGGAAATCCGCCGCATGTGCAGGCGCAGGTTCCCGAAAAGGATATTAAGATCCCGGATTTCCTGAAAAACACGAAAAAGTAAGAAAGTGAAAAGCCACAAACGTTTGTGGCTTTTCTTTCTATCTATGCGCAGGCTCGCGCAAGGAAAAATCCCGACTTACGTCGGGCGCGAGCCGCGCGGCGAGCAGAAAAGCTTTCCTGCTCGATTACGAGAGAAGCGCAGGCTCGCGCCTGTTCGTTTCAAATTCATACGAGAAAGGAGTATGCATGCAGATTGAATTCTTGGGAGCAGCTCATGAAGTGACGGGAAGCTGCCACTACGTCAGTTTCGGAAATTGGAATTTTCTGGTCGACTGCGGGATGCAGCAGGGGCCGGACATGTATGTGAATCAGGAGATTCCGGTCGAGGCGTCCAAGATCGATTATGTGTTTGTGACGCACGCGCATATCGACCATTCAGGGCTTTTGCCGTTACTTTACAACAGGGGCTTTCGCGGGAAGATCTTCTGCACGCAGGCGACTTATGAATTATGTACGATCATGCTGAAGGACAGCGCGCACATTCAGGAATTTGAAGCGGAATGGCGTAACCGCAAGAATGCGCGTTCCAACCGTGACCACGTGGAACCGCTTTACACCCTTGCGGACGCGGAAGGCGTGCTTCCGCTCTTTGAGCCCTGTGGCTATTCTCTGAAGGTGGATATCAACGACGACCTTTCGGTCCGGTTTACGGAAGCGGGGCACCTTCTGGGGTCCTCTGCGGTGGAGCTTTGGATCCGGGAGAATAAAGAGGAGAGAAAGCTTGTCTTTTCCGGTGACCTCGGAAACGGGAACAGGCCCCTGATCCGCGATCCCGAATATATCGAAGAAGCGGATTACGTGATCATAGAAAGCACATACGGGGATAAGGACCATAAGGACGTTCCGGACTATGCGGTGCTTTTGGCAGACGCAGTAAAGGATACCTTTCAAAGGGGCGGAAACCTCGTGATCCCGGCGTTTTCCGTGGGCCGTACCCAGGAGCTCCTTTATTATTTCCGACGGATCAAGACGGAGCATCTTCTTCCGGAATTTGAGGATTTTGAAGTCTATATTGACAGCCCCCTGGCTATAGAAGCGACCTCCATTTTCCATAAGAGCGTGGAGGAGTGCTTCTCGGAAACGGCGAAACACCTTGTGGATGCGGGGATCAACCCGATCTCGTTCCCGGGGCTGAAAACGGCGGTAAGCGCCGATGAATCCAAGGCGATCAACTTCTTAAAGAAACCCGTCGTGATCATCTCGGCTTCCGGCATGTGCGAGGCCGGCCGGATCCGCCACCACCTGAAGCATAACTTATGGCGGGAAGAGAGCACGATCCTCTTTGTCGGTTTTCAGGTTCCGGGAACCCTCGGACATTCCCTTTTGAACGGGACCAAGGAAGTGAGGCTCTTCCGTGAAACGATCGACGTGAACGCGAAGATCCTGAACTTGCCCGGGATCAGCGGGCATGCGGACCAGACCCACCTCTTAAAATGGGCGGAGGGGTTCAAAAACCACCCGAAGAAATTCTTTGTGGTACATGGAGACGACCAGATCTGCGAGGTCTTTACCGAACACTTAAAACGCCGCCTTTCCGTGCAGGCGTATGCGCCGTACAGCGGAGACACCTTTGATCTTCTGACCGGGGAGATGACCCGGCAGGGGAACCGCGAGCTGGCGAAGAAGAAAAAGGACAGCCGCATGTACTCCAATGTCTTCGCAAGACTTATCGCAGCCGCGAACCGCCTGCTCACGGTCGCAAAGAAGAACGAGGGCGTTGCGAACAAAGACCTTGCGAAATTCGCTGACCAGATCAATGCTTTGTCCGATAAATGGGACATCACTCCTCAGAAGGATAAATCGAAGAAGTATGATGAGTAGGAGGGGCTTATGGGAAAAGTCCTGAACATGGATGACAGCTATATCGACCGGAAGCTGAAGGAAGACGAGATGCAGAGAAATCTCGTCAAATACTGGCGTGTGCGGTTTGAAACCGGGGAGGAAGAAGAAAAACAGCCCGAACCGGAGGAAACGCCGGCAGCTTCGGGAGAAGAGGATCTGTTTGCGAACATGGACGAGAACGACGAAGATATGGTCCGCGCAAGAGAGATCTTTGAGCGTCTGCAGGCGGAAGCGGCGGCCGATGATGCAGCGCTGCAGGCAGAACAGCAGGCGGCGTATGCGGCGGCGGAACAGGCGGATGCCTGGAGAGAACGGACCGGCGCCGACGGGCTTTACGGGCAAAAACCGGTGGAGGATGCCGCGGAGCAGGCCCAGATCGATGCGATCCTGGGAGAAAAGCAGAATGCGTTTGAAAGCATGATCCAAAGCATCAACCAGAATTAAAGAGGAATAAGGAGCATAAGGAATGCAAAAACTGAGAGAAGAACTGAGCGAGAAGCTGGGGGAGGCGTTTGAAGCGCTTTCCCTGGATAAAACCTTTGCGGTCGTAAATCCGTCAAACCGGCCGGATCTCTGCGAATTTCAGTGCAACGGGGCGCTCGCGATCGCGAAAAAGGAAAAGAAAAAACCTATGGATATCGCCGAGGCGCTGGCAGAGAAGCTTCGGGAAACAGGAGGAGATGTTTTTTCCCGGGTGGAGGCGGCTCCTCCCGGTTTTTTGAACTTAAAGGTAAAGGAAGAATATCTGGCATCGCGCCTTTCCAAGATGCAAAAGGACGAACGGTTCGGCTTTGAAAAAGCGAAGGAACCGAAAAAGATCATTGTGGATTACGGCGGGCCGAATGTGGCGAAACCTTTGCATGTAGGGCATCTTCGGGCTGCGATCATCGGCGAGAGCATAAAGCGGATCTGCCGGTACGCGGGCCATACCGTGATCGGGGATGTGCATCTCGGAGACTGGGGATTACAGATGGGGCTCATAATTTCGGAGCTTAAAGCACGCAAACCGGAGCTGCCGTATTTTGATGAGAGCTTTGATGGCGAATATCCGAAGGAGGCGCCGTTTACGATCTCTGAACTCGAGGAGATCTACCCGGCGGCCAGCGCGAAGGCGAAGGAGGACGAAGCCTTCCATGACGAAGCGATGAAGGCGACGAAGGAGCTCCAGCAGGGCAGAAGAGGATACAAGGCGCTGTTTCAGCATATTTTGGATATCTCGGTGGCCGATCTGAAGGAGAATTACCGGAAACTCATGGTGGACTTTGACCTGTGGATGGGCGAGTCCGACGTGCAGGATCTGATCCCGCCGATGGTCGAAAAGATGAAGACGGAGGGGTTTGCCTATGAGAGCGAAGGCGCCTGGGTCGTGGATATTGCAGAGGAAGGCGATAAGAAGGAACTGCCGCCCTGTATACTTCTGAAATCGGACGGGGCGTCGCTTTATACGACAACAGATCTGGCGAAACTGGTCTGGCGGCAGGAGCATGAAAAGCCCGACCAGGTCGTCTATGTCGTGGATAAAAGGCAGGAACTGCATTTCACGCAGGTCTTTCGGACCGCGAAAAAGACCGGGATCGTTCCGCAGGATACGGCGCTTGACTTTATCGGCTTTGGCACGATGAACGGCAAAGACGGAAAACCCTTTAAGACCAGAGAGGGCGGCGTAATGCGGCTCGAAAGCCTGATCAATGAGATCCGGGAAGAAATGGAAAAGAAGCTGGAAGGGAGCGATAGGATCGGTACGAAGGAAGAAGCATCCGAAACCGCCGCGGTCATCGCGCTTTCCGCGATCAAATACGGGGATCTTTCGAACCAGGCATCGAAGGACTATGTCTTTGACGTGGAGCGGTTTACTTCATCCGAAGGGAATACCGGCCCCTACATCCTCTATACGATCGCGCGGATCAAGTCGATCCTCCGGAAATTTGAAGAGGCCGGCGGCGTTTTGACGGAAGGAGAGATCCACCCTGCCGGCGGGCCGAGTGA
>JAEESA010000267.1 GCA_016286115.1 Lachnospiraceae bacterium | reverse complement strand
CCACTCTGGATTCCAGGGAAAACAGACGGTTCACGATCTGCTCCTTCGGCATTTCCAGACTGAATAACGCCACGCATTTGTTCTCACGCAGGGCCACATGCTCTGCGATATTCAGCATCAGGGACGTTTTTCCCATAGAAGGACGCGCCGCGATCAGGATCAGATCCGAATTCTGAAGTCCCGCGGTCTTATTATCCAGATCCGAGAATCCCGTCGGGATCCCCGTAACCAGAGTCTTCGTCTTGCTTACCTGGTCAATATGCCGGAGCGTCTCCATGACGATATCCTTTATCGGCGTAAAATCGGTATTTCGGCGGGACTGAATGATCCTGAAGATATTCTTCTCCGCTTCGTTCATGATATCTTCAACCGGCTCATTGTCCGCATAACACTGATTCGCGATTTTTTCCCCGGTCTCGATCAGGGCTCGCAAGATCGCCTTATTCCGTATGATCATCGCATAGTCTTTGGCGTTGAAGATGGAGGGAACAAAGCCTACGATCTTGTTGATATATTCCAGGGATGCCACTTCTTCCGGTACGTCCATCTCCCGCAGCTTATTCTGCAGGGTCACCAGATCCACCGCCTCGCCGGCGTTAAACATTTCAACAATCGCCTGAAAGAGCGTGCCGTACTGGGTGTGGTAAAAATCCTCCTTTACGAGGATCTCCGTGACTACGGAAATGGCTTTTTTATTCATGATCATGGAACCGATCACGCTCTGTTCCGCTTCCAGATCATGGGGCATGATCCGCCGGAGGGCAGCTTCTGATTCCATCAGTTTTCCTCCACAACCTTAACACGCAGTGTTCCGGTCACTTCTCTGTGAAGCTTTACCGTCACTTCGTAGGTTCCGATCGCCTTAATGGGCTCCGGAAGGACCATTTTTTTCTTATCCAGTTCCAGATCAAGCTGCTTTTTTACAGCCTCCGAGATTTCTTTCGTAGAAACCGAACCGAAGGTTTTGCCGTCTTTTCCTGCCTTGATCGACAGTGTCACGGTCTTTTCCTTCAGCTCCTCGGCAAGCTTCTTCGCACTCTCCAGATTTTCCTCTGCCACCTTCTCCTCATGGGCATTCCGCAGCTTCAGATCATTCATGGCCGCGCCGGTCGCCTCCACGCCCAGCTTCTTTGCAATGAGCACATTACGGGCATAGGAATCGTTTGCCTCGATCAGATCTCCTTTTTTTCCTTTTCCTTTTACATCCTGAAGTAAGATCACTTTCATAATCGGATACTCCCCTCCTCGATCATTTTATCCAATGCATCCTTGATACGGACAATCGCCTGTTCGATCGTGCAGTCCTTAAACTGACAGCCTGCCACGCTGATATGGCCTCCGCCGCCCAGCCGCTCCATGATGAGCTGCACATTGATCTCGTCAATGGACCGCGAGCTGACGAAGATCTTGTTCTGATATTCCGTCAAAACGAAGGAAGCCTTGATCCCGATAATATTTAAGAGCTCGTTGGCAGCCTGCGCGCCGACGATCGTGGGGCTGTCGACATTATCCTGACAGACCGAGATCGCGAAGGAATTTCTGTAGACCTCGGCGCGTCTCAAGATCTCCGCGCGCGCCTTATACGCTTCCATATCGTTTCTCATCATCTTCCGCACGCGCGTCACGTCCGTGCCGCAGCGCTTCAGATAAGCGGCCGCTTCAAAGGTCCGGACTCCCGTCTTCGTCAGGAAGTTATTCGTGTCGATCAAAATCCCGGCGTAAATGGCATCCGCCTCCTCCGGCGTGAGCTTGATATCGGAAGAAAAATACTGCAGCACCTCCGCCACCATTTCGCAGGTAGACGAGGCAAACGGCTCGATATAGGAAAGAATCGGATTTTCAATAACCTCGCTCCCCTGCCGGTGATGGTCAAACACAACCACACTGCTGCGATACCGGCGCAAAAGCTCCGGACACTCCGTATACGACGGCCGGTTCGTGTCCACGACCATGATCAGCGTATTCTCGCCGGCGATCTCCATCGCCTGATCCGAATTCACGAACATATCCGGCGCATAGCCTTTTTCAGGCGAAAACGCGTTCACTTCGTTCCGAAGCGAAGCCGTGATCTCGTTTAAGATCACATGGCATTCCTTATCCATGTTTTTCGCCATGACAGTCACGCCGATGGCCGCTCCGAAGGCGTCCGCGTCGCTGATGTTATGGCCCATGACCAGCACGTCCTTATGGGTTTCGATCATCTCACGAAGAGCATGCGCCTTTACGCGGGCCTTCACGCGGGTATTCTTGGAAATCTCCCGCTGGCCGCCGCCGTAGTAGGAAAGATCCTCTCCTTCACGGACCACCGCCTGGTCACCGCCTCTGGCCAGCGCCAGATCGATCGCCGCGTGGGCGAATTCAAAATTCTGCGCATAGGTGGTTCCGGTGGCGCCGAGGCCGATAGAGAGGGTAACGGACCGCTCTTTTCCGATCTTGATCCCTTTCACATCCTCGATCAGCTGGAACCGTTCCGCCTTCAGCTTTTCCAGATACTTATTTCGGAATACAACAAAATACTTATCCTTTTCGATCTTGCGGACCAGAGCGTCCACTTCCGAAAAGTATTTGTTGATCCGGCGATCCACAAGAGCCAGAAGCATGGACTGCTTGACATCCTCCACATACTCCATGACTTCTTCATAGTTATCAATATACACAAGCCCGGCCACAAGGCGCTGTTCTTCTTTCTCACGGGCGATCCGCCGATACTCCGTTTCATCAAAGAAATACAGCACGATCATGAACTTCTCCTCCGTGTCCATGGACAGGAGGTTCGTATCCCCGGCAAAATCCCCGAAGGTCAGCCTGTTAACGGCTACACGGAGCGTGCGGCCATTGTATTCGATGATCGATTCCACGACATCAGGCTTATGAAGGAACTCTCTCGTGAGCTGCGGGAAGATCACAGAGATCGATTTATGGAACGATTTGTCCTTCTCCGTCAGCTCCGTAAAGCGTTTATTTACCCATAAAACACGGCTTGCATTATCCAGAAGCGCATAGGGGATCTCAAATTCATCCAGAAGCTCCTTCTGAACAGATCCGTAATGAGTGGCAAAATTCACGATCTCCTGCGCGATGGCGCTCCTCAGGGTAAGCAGACCGATCAAAAGGACCACTCCGTATATGGCAGCGAAGCAGCCTACCACCAGGCAGGACGTCTTGTCCACCCAGAACAGGGCGATCGCAGCCGCCACGATCACAAAGAAAAGAAGCTGGGGTAACAGCAGATACCGCCGGATCTTTCCTTTTATTTTCAGCTTAGATTTCATGCGTTTTCTCCTTACATAGTACACGCAATTATGTATTATAGCACAAGATGATGAAAATGTAAAAAAGTGCATATTTTCAAGCTTTTCAGGCTATGATTGAAGACAGGACACAAAAATGCTAAGATTTATAGAAAACAAGAAGCAAGAGGAGAAATCGTGAAACAGAAATGGTACGCGGTCCGCGTGGGCCGTCAGCCCGGGGTTTATACGACCTGGGACGAATGTAAAAATCAGACCGCCGGGTTTTCCGGAGCGGTTTTCAAGGCCTTCCCGACCCGGGAGGAAGCGGAGGCCTTTCTTTCGGCGGAAGATACGGCGATCCCTGTGAAAGAAAGCGCTGCCGAAGAGATCAACGATCTTGCCGAGGAGCTGATCCTTTCGCTGAAGGACGAGGAAGCAGCCGCTTTCGTGGACGGAAGCTATGACGCCGACAGCCAAGCCGGCGGATACGGCGTGATCTATCTGGAGAAAGACGAGAAAAAAACGACTCTGAGCGGCAGCTTTAACGGGCAGGAGGACCCGGATCTTGCAGCACTCCGAAACGTAGCCGCCGAGCTGATGGGCGTCCGCTGCGCCGTGGAAAAGGCGGTTTCGGACAAAAAGAAAAAGCTGACGATCTTTTATGATTACGCCGGGATCGGCTGCTGGGCCGACGGCTCCTGGAAAACAAACCGCCGGATCACCGAGGAATACGCTGCCTTCATCAAAGAAAACCGGCCCCTCATCACCCTCGTCTTTCAAAAGGTCCCGGCCCATACCGGCGTCACCTATAATGAAGAAGTGGACCAACTCGCGAAGAAAGCGTCCGGGATCATCACCTGAATTTTGAAAAACGAAAATGTTATGATATACTTTTTGCAAAACGCGGGCCTGTGCAAAAGATCAGCAGGTCCCGATCATCGAAAGGAGGTTTCTTATGTTCAATAAACCCGGAATAAAGATTCAGAGCTTCGCCAAAGTCTTCTTTGT
>JAEESA010000266.1 GCA_016286115.1 Lachnospiraceae bacterium | reverse complement strand
AAGGAACAGCCTGGAAAACCAGCTCCTGAAGAAACACGGCTTTCCGCTGAAGCTTACCGAGGGAGACCATATTACATTACGACTGTCTGAATTGTCCGAAATGCCGATCATGAAAAACAGGAAGCTTTCGGACAAAGTGAAGCCTCTCTGCGATGTTTCCGTCCGCACATACCGAAACTTCATTTCCAACCTGCTTGACAAAGGGAAAAAGGGACTCTGCGAGGATATCCGATACGTTCCCATGAGTTGGTTTGAAAATGAAGTTTCCTGCTGTTATGAGGATGAGGAGGGCGTGAATGGTATGCTTCTTTTTCACATGGCTCCGTCAGGAAACCTCGTGCTCAAACTTATGTCTGTTCAGGGGAAGGATAAGAAGGAGATGGGGATAAGGCTCCAACTATTGATGCGGCAGGCGGTACTCTATGCCGAGGAACTTTATCCTCCGAGCACCAGGGTCATTGTGGAACGACATAATGAAACGGCGCTGTTCATTTCGGAAAGGCTGTTTCCGCGGGGCTTCGGCCGGCCGGTATATGTGGGCGAAAGAAAGGAAGAACCGGTAATCAAACCGGAGGAGACGGATGATCTTACTTTGTTTAAATTATCCTGAGGTGAAATTATGGATGTAAATTTGAACCTTCAGCGTCAAAAGGAGAGAACCTTCGAAAAGCAGCTCAGTGGGGAGGAACTGCTTGAACAGGCCCAGCTGCAGAGTGAAATGCTGCACAGAAAAATGCTGGAAGAACAGAATAAGCCCACCATAGAAGAGACAAAGGACCGGCTCGTAAACGACGTTTTGGAGGATACCAAATGGTACTGGGACAGCGATGAAATGTGCATGCTGAAACAGCAGGCCGAAGCTCTCCGGGAAAAATGGGCAGATAAGGAGACAGATCCCGAAGAACTGCTGTTTCAGTATGATAACCTGATCAGTCACGCAGAGAAATACCTCTCATCAAGAGAGAAGGGAAGGTCTTTTTATTCCGCACGGCATAAAAAGGTCAGAAATCTTGTGGAAGGCATAAAGGCGGAACGGGAGGACCTGATCTTAAAGAATCCCGGAATCGAATACGCATACAATTCCAGGCGGCATTCCATGGCCATGCGCAAGGCAAAAGAAAAGAACGGCACGAGTGCTGATGCGCTGAGACTGGAAGAACTTCTGAATCAGAACGTGCCGAAAAACGAGGAGGAGTTTGCCACCCAAAAGGAAGAGATCCTGAAGGTTTATGACAGGCTGATCGCTATTTACAGAAAAGAGGCCACGGGCTTTTGCTTTTTCTATAGTGGAAAGGTCGAAAGGGCAAAGGCGGCAAGAAGTCTGCAGCAGTTTGAAAAGGAAAGGGAGAATTTCGCGAAAAAGAAGTTTGACCTGGATTACAGGACCTGGGGAGAAGATCTTACCAACGAGCAGTCGGAAAAGGTGATCGACGAGGCTTTTCTGAAGGAAAACCCAAATATCCGGCTGAACGGCGCAGTGGAAAAGGAGGATGCCTACAATATCTTTTCCAGGCTGGCGGGAGCAAGAGAGTGCTTTAACATCGCGGAGAAAAAGGTAAAGGTCAGGGATGAATCAGACAATGATACCTACGATTACTATGTCATGACGGCAAATGGCGCTCTGACGCTGGAGGAGGCCTTGTATGAAGCGGAGCAGCAGGGAGTTCCCCTGATGTATTCAGACGAAGCCCTGGAGCAGATGGTGACGATTCAGATCATCGATTTTATCATGGGGCAGACCAAACGTGACGAGAACAGTTTCAAGGTGAATGTGGAGATCAGAAATGTAGAAAACATTGACTATCTTGTGATCACGAGTGTTATGGCCGAAAACCATGAAAACTGCCTTGGAAAAGAGACGGCGAATGACCTGAACCAGGAGAAAAAGGGACTCTCCACCCGGCATATCTTTGATGAAGAGGATAACCTGCTGATCCTGGGCTACAACCATCAAGTCGCGGATAAGATCCTGGCGATGGACACGGTGAAGCTGTCGGAATATTTCCGGAACGCGGGCGTGTCGGAGGAAAACATCGACGCCATGCAGGGGCGTCTTCAGAAAATGCAGGGACTTCTGCAAAAGGATAAGGAATCGGGGGTGCGGAGTAAGATTGAAAAGCAGATGGCCGACCCCAAGAATCAGGACAACCTTCACAAAAAATTTGTCAGGGAGGACATACGTGAAGGCATTGCGAAGCATGCTTCCAACACTTATATCTTAAGCAGCCTGATCCAGGATGCAGGGCAACAGTATACAAAGGCCGAGACCCAAAACGAAAAAGACGAAATTTCGCTTTTGAAGAAGATCAACAAAAAAACAGATGAAAACCTGCATTCCGAAAAAGCGGTGAGTGAGAAACGTGAGCGGATCAGGGAAATGCTCAAAAAAGACGAAGAAGGGCTTGCCGGAGAGGAACTTCAGGAAGAGACAAGGGAGGTTCTGGATGCGATCAACGCGTATATGAGTTATGAACACAGCGCCCAGTCGTTTCAAGCGAGTTCCCTTAGAAACAAGACAGCGATCGATATGATCGACCAGTTTGAACCCGAACGGCACATGGATCTTCTGCAAAAGGCGCAGAAGGAGCTTTCGGAAAAGTCCGGGAAGGAACGGAAGAACAATGAAGAGGGCGATCTGGACTCGGCAGTGATCAGCGAGGATGCGCTTCTTACGGAAGAGGAGGCACGATCCGACGAGTTGTCGGATAAGATGAACGAGATCTTCAAAAGGGAAGAGGGGAACAACTGCCAGTATTATTTCGACCTGAAATCAAAGTGTCTTAATAAGGCGCTGGACAAATTAAGCGAGCGGGTGGAAAAACTGGAGAAGATCAAGGAGCGCACCGCTTATCAGGAGGCGGAGCTTACCAGGTTCAGACAGTATCTGAAGGAGTTTGATAAGGATAAGATGACGGGGAACCTGGTCTACGAAGCAAAAAAGGCGAAGAAGGTTTTGGACACAAAGTTCAGCAAAAACTATAGTTTTGTTTCCGTAAAAAACCTGCCGCTGTTTCCGGAGGAACCGAAACTCTCCGACCTGGCGCAGGGGGAGACGGGAGACTGTTACCTGATCGCGGTTCTGGGCTCTGTGGTGGAAAGCGACCCGCAGTTCATCAAGAACCACATGAAGGACAACGGAGACGGTACGGTTACCGTCAAGCTGTATAAACCTGTTAATGAGGACAGGGGTAGATTTGATGAGGTTTTTGTTACGGTAGAAAAAACCATCGCTTTTGAAAAAAACAAGCAAAGCATAAATGCCAATGGCTCGATGTGGGTGCAGATGTATGAGAAAGCCCTGCTTGTGTCGGGATTAACCGGCAAGCATAAAATGTTCCGGAGTTTCGACTATGAGGAAATCACCGGCGGGACGAGAGATGATGCCATACGCTGGGTACTCGGAACGAAACCGGGCAAACTTTTCAGCAGATTCAGGGAGTACGGCGGCAAAGACCCGGACTGGAAGAGGAAGGACCCGAAAACGCAGAAGACGGTCGACACCCCCGGTTTCCTAAAGACCGTGGAAGCGGTGAAGGAACAGTTGACTGAGCTTTTTAAGGAGGATGTGATCGTTCAGGCGGGGGCTTTTTCGTCATTTAAGGACGCTGCGGGAAAGGGCAGCAGCGGAGAACTCTTAAGAAGGGGAATGGCCGGCATGCATGCCTATACAGTACTCGGTTTGGAAGAGATTGAGGGCGAGACCTATGTCCGGGTCCGTAACCCCTGGGGCAGGTATATCTCAGAGAAGGTCATGAACGAACTGACAGGAAAGATCATTTACAAAGGCAAATGGGGAGAAGAGGGGCAGGGAAGCTTTTTGATGGATATCCGCACCTTTACGGAGCATATCAATAGTGTAACTTATGTTAAGACGAAGGATGTTAAAGGAATGCAGAAAAAGAACGGAGCGGCGTAAGCGTTATGGATAATGAATCTATATATATCACAGAGAAGCTGATGCCGTCTTTACTTCGGGCGGCGGATGAGATCGAAGGAGCAAAGGGCATCGCCCCGACGGCCGGTGCGCATTTAGAACCGGCGGTGCTGATCTTCTTCGAAAAAAGGACGCTGCTGATCTCCTGCAGCATTTACACAGAGGATACGGATGTTTATCGATACCAGGTCGAGGAACCGGGGAAATGGAAATTTTCATTTCCCTCCCTTTTTTTGCCTTATGATCTGGAATTTTTCCCGTATCTTCCCTTTTTGTATGAACGCATCCGCTTCGGGGAGCCGGTTCCGGCGCGGGAGGATGACAG
>JAEESA010000265.1 GCA_016286115.1 Lachnospiraceae bacterium | reverse complement strand
AATTGTGATCATCGACCGGGACTGCATAGGGCGGCAGATCAGCGGGATCCCCGTTGTAACGAACTCGGGCGGGTTTTATGAGTATCTGAAGAGCAATGTCGTGGATGAGGTATTCCTTAACGGAAATACGATCGAGAGCAGCGAAGCGCTTGCGGATCAGCTTCTGGAGATGGGGATCACGGTACATTATAACCTTGCGCATGAGTCCCGGCTCATGCCGAACCGCGTGATCGAGCCCTTCGGCAATTTCGTTGTCATGACGACAAGCATGCGGATCGCCACGCCGCTGCAGCTTTTCTTAAAGCGCCTGGCGGATATCCTGGGAGGGCTTGTCGGCCTTGCGATCTGCGGGATCGTATTCCTGATCTTTGCGCCGCAGATCAAGCGGCAGTCGCCGGGTCCCGTGATCTTTTCGCAGACAAGGGTCGGAAAGAACGGCAGGACCTTCAAGTTCTATAAATTCCGCTCCATGCATGTGGATGCCGAGGAGCGGAAAAAAGAGCTCATGGATCAAAACGAGATGGAAGGGGACATCATGTTCAAAATGAAGGATGATCCCAGGATCTTCCCGATCGGAAAGACCATGCGCAAATACTCGCTGGACGAGCTGCCGCAGTTCTGGAACGTTCTGATCGGGGATATGAGCCTTGTCGGGACCAGGCCGCCGACGGTGGATGAGTACGAAAAGTATGAATACTGGCATAAGGCCAGGCTTTCCGGCCGCCCGGGGATCACCGGCATGTGGCAGGTCAGCGGGCGCAGCAATATCAAGGATTTTGACGAGATCGTTGCTCTGGATACTTATTACATCTCCCACTGGAACCTCTGGCTGGATACGAAGATCCTTTTCAAGACCGTCAAGGTGGTTTTGGGAGCAAAGGGAGCGGAATGAGGAAGAGAACATGACCCATGTCTACATCATCGGCAGCAAGGGCATTCCGGCGAAATACGGCGGATTTGAGACCTTTGTGGAAGAACTGACCGCAAGAAAGACGAGCGATAAAGTGCTCTACCATGTGGCCTGCCTGCAGGAGGCGGAGGAACCGCTGCATAACGGAGCACAGTGTTACGGTGTGAAGGTGCCGAATGTGGGATCCGCAAAAGCCATCCTGTATGATCGGAGGGCTTTTTTGATTGCGCTGAAAGAGATCCGTTCCCACAGGGAGCCGTCGATCATATATATCCTGGCCTGCCGGCTGGGGCCGTTTTTTGCCGGACTGGTCCGAAAGGCAAGGAAGCTCAACGTCCCTGTTTATGTGAACCCGGACGGGCATGAGTGGCTGCGTTCCAAGTGGAGCCCGATGGTTCGGAGATACTGGAAGTATTCGGAAGGCCGGATGACGAAGAGGGCGGATCTGATGATCTGTGATGCCGAAGAGATGGAGCGGTATATCAAAGAGGAATACCGCCGGTTTTCGCCGAAAACGACCTATATTTCGTATGGCGCTTCGGCGTCGGAGGCCGTTTCGAAAGAAGCGAAGGAGAGATACGCGGCCTGGCTGAAGGCGCAGGGCGTGGAAGAAAAAGGGTATTATCTCATCGTGGCGCGGTTTGTGCCGGAAAATAATTTTATGCTGATGCTGTCGGAATTTACGGAGGCGGTGACGGATAAGGCGCTTTGTATCCTCACGGATCATGAGGGGAAGCCTCTGTACCGTGAACTTATGGAGGAGACCCAGTTTGACGCGGATGAGAGGATCCATTTCTGCGGGACGGTCTATGACAGGGAGCTTTTAGCCCTGATCCGGCGGGGGGCCTTCGGTTACATTCACGGCCATCAGGTGGGCGGGACCAATCCCTCGCTCCTTGAAGCCATGGCGGAGACCGACGTGAACATTTTGTTTGACGTGGCATTTAACCGTGAGGTCGGAGGCGAGACCTGCCTTTACTTTTCCGCGGAGCCGGGGGATCTGGCCGTGGTCCTCAACGGGCTCGACCAAATGAGCGCAGAGGAACAGAAGGCTCTCGGGGATCGCGCAAAGGAAAGGATCCAAAAACGCTATGCCTGGGAGCTGATCGTGGCGAAATACGAAGCATTGTGGGAAAAGGGGATGAGCTCATGAGCACGAGGATCTCGGTCGCGATGATCACGAAGAACGGAGAAAAATATCTTGCGCAGGAGCTGGATTCGATCCTTAAAAACCTTGGCGAAGAGGATGAGATCGTGATCTCGGATGACGGGTCAACGGATGGGACGGTGGAGACCATACGTGCGTATCAGGCAAAAAATGAAAGGATCCGCCTTGTGCAGGGCCCACAGGAGGGGATCATTGCGAATATAGAAAACGTAGTGCAAAAATGTAATGGAGATTTTATTTTTTTAGCAGACCAGGACGATGTTTGGAAAGAAGATAAAGTCAAAAAAGTTATTTCTGAATTTAATAAAAATGCCGTACTTGTAATGCATGACGCCCAAGTGTTTAATGAAGATTTAACAAAAATGATCATGCCTTCTTTCTTTGAATACAGAGGCTGCAAGAGCGGGACGTTTGCCAATCTGGTTAAAAACCGGTATATCGGCTGCTGCATGGCGTTTCGGAAGGAACTGGTACCCCGGTTCCTCCCGATCCCGCGGACGCTTCCGATGCATGACCAGTGGATCGGGCTGACGGCGGATCTGAGGAAGGATAAGGTCGTTCTGATCCGGGAACCTCTTCTGAAATACCGCAGGCATGAGGCCGCTGCTTCTGATTTTTCCCATAATTCGGTACCGGTCATGATCAAAAACCGATGCAATCTTGTCAGGGAACTCTGGAGGGCAAGAAAAATAAGGAAGGGACCGGGTCGTTGAAAAAATTACAAAATTGTTACAGAATGCCCTTAAATTCATTGACACAGCAGAGGGAAATGGCTATAGTTAAGTTGTTATGGCGACTACAAAAAAGAAATCAACCAAAGGTAAGGGTAAAAAGAAAAAGAAGAAGAGCGTAGCGGGGCGGGTCGTACTGTTTCTCGTCGAGATCGCGATCATTCTTCTTCTTGTTGTTGTATTTATCAAGTACAAAAAGACGTCCGACAATATCGTTCGGACGACTCTGAAAGAAGAAGAGCTGGAGATCAATACCGAGCTTGACGCAGAGACCATAGAGGCCATGGACGGATATACGACGGTTGCCCTCTTCGGAACAGAGTATACGGGACACAGTGATACGATCATCATCGTTGCCATTGATAATGACAGCAAACAGATGCGGTTATGCTCGGTTTACCGTGATACCTATCTGAACATGACCACCGGAAAATATGACAAAGCGAATGCGGCGTATGCTGCCGGAGGCGCCCAACAGGCAGTGGCCATGCTGAATTCCAATCTGGATCTCAGCATCCGCGACTTTATCGCGATCGACTTTAAGGCCATGGTCAAGATGGTGGATGCGATCGGCGGGATCGATCTGGATATAAGCGCTGAGGAAGCCGCGATCATGAACGGGCAGGCGGCGGAGTCGAAAGAGGACTACATTTCCACGCTGCTCATGTATACGGAATACGGAACGGTGAACGCGGACGAACTCAGCAGCTCCGAGCGGGAAGAACTGATCAAGCGGATCGAAGAAGAGCATGTCAGCGCAGGGCGTATTCTTGCAGACGGGATCCAGACGGCAGCGTATTGCCGGATCCGTTACACCAACGGCTGGGATTTCAAGCGTGCGGAACGGCAGCGTGAAGTGATCAGCAAGATCGTGGACAAGACAAAAGCGCAGGGGCTTGCCAAGGCGACTGAGGTTGTGAACATCGTGACCGGCGAAAAGGGCGTCAGCACCAGCTTCTCGGATATGGAACTGATCGAGCTGGCCGGAAAGCTGATCGATTATAACATTGTGGATGATGTGGGTTTCCCCTTCTTCAAGAATACCTCGGATATGGACGGCAGTATCGTGGTTCCGTGTGATCTGCAGACGAATGTGGATTATCTGCATGAAGTGATGTATGAGGACAGCGCGTACATTCCGACGAATCAGGTCAGGAAGATCTCGGCCGAGATCATCGCCAAGACCGGCATGACGAGGAAGGATGCCGTGGAGATGTATGACAGCGTAGCCAACGACAAGATGCCGGAGGAGACGTACCCGGATTAAGGAAGAATTGAGCAGCCTGCCGAACCATTCGGCAGGCTTTGCTATTTTTGCGCAGGCCCGTGCAGGGGAATATTCCGTCTGAAGCCGGGCACGGGCCGCGCGCGAGTAGGGCGGATCTCTGCTCGTTTACATGGAAAGGAGAATGATCATATGTGCGGAATTGTAGGTTATATCGGGAAAAAGCA
>JAEESA010000264.1 GCA_016286115.1 Lachnospiraceae bacterium | reverse complement strand
TTTTCCTCAGTTTCTCTTCGCCTTCCGCCGCGAGGCCCTTTTTCGGCGTGACAACAACGAGCGTCGCGTGGGGATTGTCGATGAGATATTTTTCCACAAGCTCTTCAAAATAGCGGGTCTTTCCGATCTGCTCCCGCAAAAACGCATAGGTCGGCAAAGCCTCGAGATGCATAAAGGGTTCCGTCTCATCATAGAGCCAGCTGTCCAGCACCTGAAGGCCGTAGATAAGCCCCTTCGGATAAGTGCCGAAATCAGCTTCCCGATACCGGAATTCCGAACTGTTGATCCCGGCTAAAAGCGCCTTCTGATCGATCCCGTCCGAAACCACTTTTTTCAGCGTCTCCTTAATGATCTTAAGAAACTCATCTTTCTGCGAGCTTTCCGCGTTTTTCGCGATCACGGAAAAGATCGGCTGAAACGTCCCCGGGTCATACCCGCCGTATACGTCCTTTCCGATGCCCGCGTCCAGAAGCGCCTGTTTGACCGGTGCCCCCGGCATGCTCATTAATGCATAGTCCAGAATGTCAAAGGCCACATAAAGTTCTCTGTCCAAAGTGGTTCCGACAGAGTAGTTTAACGAAAGATAGGTATTCTCCTTTTCCTCCGTGCCTTCCGCGATATTGTATTCCGACTGCTTCTCCTGCATTGCATCAAAGCTCTTCTGCCGTTCCACCGCAGAATCCACTTCGATCTTTTCATACTTTGAAAGATAGGCCTGATCCAGCCACTCCAGGCGTTCATCCATATCCATGTCGCCGTAGAAATAGATGTAGGAGTTGACCGGATGATAATAGCGCCGGTGGAAATCGAGATAATTCTCATAGGTCAGCTCCGGGATCACCTCCGGATCCCCGCCCGACTCGAACGCATAGGTCGTATCGGGATGCAGCGAATTTAAGATCTGCCGGGAAAGCACATCATCCGGCGAAGAAAACGCGCCCTTCATCTCGTTATAAACAACGCCGTTGATCGTAAGCGGACTGTCCTCGCTCTCCAGCTCGTAATGCCACCCCTCCTGCTGAAAGATCTCTTCATGATGATAAATATTCGGATGGAACACCGCGTCCAGATAAACATCGCATAAGTTCTTAAAATCCTGATCATTCTCCGATGCCACGGGATAGACCGTTTTATCGGGATAGGTCATCGCGTTCAAAAACGTATTTAAAGACCCCTTCACAAGCTCGACAAAAGGATCCTTGACCGGGTATTTTTCCGATCCGCAAAGCACGGTATGCTCGATGATATGCGGCACGCCCGTACTGTCATTGACCGGCGTCCGAAAGCCGATGTAAAAGACCTTGTTCGGATCGTCGTTGGAAAGGCAGAGGATCCTCGCCCCGCTCTTTTTATGCCGCAGCAGCGTTCCTTCCGTCTTCAGATCCTTCAGCGAGTGCGTTTTTATGATCTCATAAGCGTTGTTATCTTTCATGAATGATTCCTTTCTTTTTCCGGCAAATACCTAAGGCTAAGATGCGAAAAAATTAGCAGCGGGAAGCGTATCCTATATTTCATGGCATAAAAGCCCGCTTCGTAATTTCGGTTCAAACCAGGTGGATTTCGGAGGCATGAGTTTTCCAGCGTCCGCCACCGCAAAGAGTTCTTCGATCGAAGTCGGATACAAAGCGAACGCCACCTTGCAATCCGTATGGCACCGTTTTTCCAATTCCTTTAACCCCCGGATGCCGCCCACGAAATCGATCCTCTGATCCATCTTCGGGTCCTTGATCCCGAGCATAGGCTCAAGGAGCAGGGTCTGCAGGCGGGAAACAAGGAGCCCTTCCACAGGGTCCGATGACCTGTCTTCCTCCCGGATCGTAAAGCCATACCACTTATCGGCAAGGAACATGGAGAAGCTGTTCCTGTCCTTTGGCCGGATCGGGTCCTTTGCTTCTTCCGTCAGCGTGAACCGGTTCTTTACTTCCTTAAGAAACTCCTCTTCCGTCTTCCCGTTCAGGTCCTTCACCACGCGGTTATAGTCGAGGATCGCCAGATCCTTATCCGGAAACAGCACCGATAAAAAGAAATTGAATTCCTCGGAATCCGTATGGCTGCGTTTTTCCTTCCGCCGTTTCATGCCCACCTTGACCGCCGACGCCGCGCGATGATGCCCGTCAGCGATATAGATCTCGTTCATACCGGCAAAGATCTCCTGGATCCTCTGGATCTTATAGCCCTCATCGATCCGAAACATCCTGTGCCGCACGCCGTCTTCCGCGACAAAGTCATAAAGAGGCTCATTCTTTTTCTCGTCCATGACGAGCTCCTCCAGCCGCGGGTCGCTCCGGTAGGCTAAAAAGATCGGGCCGGTCTGTGCGCCGACGGTATCCACATGGCGGATCCGATCCGTCTCCTTTTCCGCGCGGGTATTCTCATGCTTTTTTATGATCCCCTTTTCATAGTCCTCAATGGACGCGCAGGCGGCGATCCCAGTCTGCACTCTGCCGTTCATGGTCAGCTCATAAATATAAAAGCAGGCGAGGTCCTCACGCACAAAGCGGCCTTCCTCCACCCACTGCCAGAAGGCATCCCTTGCCCTCTCATACACCTCCGGCGCATAGGTGCTGACAGAATCCGGGAAAAACGTTTCTGCCCTGTCAATGGAAAGAAAGGAACCGGGATTTTGGGTCACCGCTTCCTTTGCTTCCTGCCGGTTATACACATCATAGGGAAGAGCCGCGATCTCCTTCGCCAGCTCTTCCCGGGGCCTTATGGCCTTAAAGGGACGGATATCCGCCATCGCTTAACTCCTTTTCACCTTACGAACTCGAAATACACCTTCCACATTGGAGAGAACATTCAGCGTCTCCTCCGAAGCCTCGTCATCGAGGTCCAGAAGCGTTACCGCATACTCTCCTTTACCTTTATTCGTCATGTTCGCGATATTGATCTTCGCGTCACCGAACACACTGGTAAAACGGCCGATCGAACCGGAAATGTTCTTATGGAGCACCACGATCCGCTCCGCCGTTGTCAGTTCTCCCATCGAGCAGGCCGGGTAGTTCACGGAATTCTCGATATTTCCGTTCTCGCAGAATTCCCTAAGCTCGGAAACTGCCATCTTTGCGCAGTTGTCTTCCGACTCTTCCGTAGACGCGCCAAGATGCGGGATCACGATCACGCCTTCTTTTCCGGCCGTTAAGGGGTTCGGGAAATCCGTCACGTACTTTCTCAGCTTCCCTTCGGACAAAGCCGCCAGAACGGCCTCCTCGTCCACCAGAAGGTCTCTCGCGAAGTTCAGGATCACCGCGCTTTCCTTCATCATCGAAACGCAGTCCTTCGACAACATCTTTTTCGTGGAATCCATGAGCGGCACATGGATCGTAATATAATCACATTCCCTGCAGATATCCTCGAGCGAATTCACATGGTGTACGGCTCTCGAGAGGCTCCAGGCCGCCTTGACCGAGATATAGGGATCGTACCCATACACGTCCATATCCAGATTGACACAGGCGTTGGCAACCTTCACGCCGATCGCGCCGAGCCCGATCACGCCGAGTTTCTTCCCCGCGATCTCGGTTCCGGCATACGCCTTTTTCTGCTTCTCCGCTGTCTTTGCGATATCCGGGTCCGCAGCCGCTTCCTTTGCCCAGGCGATCCCGCCGCTGATGTCTCTCGCTGCAAGCAGCATGCCGGCGAGCACCAGCTCTTTCACGCCGTTGGCATTGGCGCCCGGCGTATTAAAGACCACGATCCCCTGCTCCGCGCATTTTTCCAGCGGGATATTGTTCACCCCGGCGCCGGCTCTGGCGATCGCGGCCAGGCCCTTGGGCAGGTCCATATCGTGCATCACGGCAGAGCGGACGAGCGCAACCTCCGCGTCCTCCAGGCTCTCCGTCTTTTCATAATCCGCACTAAATTCTTTCAGTCCCACTTCCGAAATGGGATTTAATGTTGCATACTTGATCATTTGTGTTTCTCCTCAAAACTTTCCATAAATTCAACGAGTTTCTCTACGCCCTCTTTCGGCATCGCGTTGTAGATAGAGGCCCGCATGCCACCCACGGTGCGGTGTCCCTTCAGGTTCACAAACCCGTTTTCGGTCGCGGCCGCGACAAACTCCTTATCCAGGTCTTCATTCCCGGTCACAAACGGCACGTTCATGAGCGACCGGTCTTTCTTCTCCACCGTGCCTTTGAAGAGGCTGCTGCGATCCAGATAATCATAAAGGATCTTCGCCTTTTCCTCATTCCGTTTTTTCATTTCTTCCAGGCCGCCCATCTTCTTCAGCCACTTGAACACCTTGCCGCAGATGTAGATCCCGTAGCAGGGAGGCGTGTTGTAGAG
>JAEESA010000263.1 GCA_016286115.1 Lachnospiraceae bacterium | reverse complement strand
CCTTTGTAAGCGACTTCTTCAGAAGCACATTAATATCCTTTTCTTCTTCCTCTTGAATGATTACATTCTTTTTTTTCTCTATTATTTTGTTTTCATTTTTTTCAATGATCTTGTTCGGATTCTCATCCTTCTCAACAGGCTCTTCTTTCTGATCAAAGAGAGACCCGGTCATGATCTCGTCTTCAGGCTCTTCCTCAAAGGTGCCAATAGCCTGATTCGCCCATTCACTAACAGAATCTTCCATCTGCGTAAACATGGTATCCATATGTCCATTGATCTTTTCATCCGCAGCGAAAAGCTTCTCGGTAAGATCAGCATCATTCTGAGCGAGAATAGTCTCCACATTCTTCACCGTTGTCTTCTGTTCGCCGAGCTTAGTCTTGATCCATCGAAATACCGGCATTAGATCACGATGCGACGAGGCGTAGAACTGCGCTTCCGGCCGTCCCATCTTTTTCCTCATATCCGAAAGGATGGCACAGTCTTTTTCATCGCGGATAAAATAGGTCACAAACATGGTGACCGTGTCCGAATGTTCGAGCAAAATGTTTCGGAAGAGCTCTGTTTTCTCCGCCTTCGTCATCTCCCGATTCTTCAAACCATCCGCCAGGGCGCAGAAGAAATCCTGAACCTTCTTTTCGCCTTCATCCCATTCTTCCTCCCTTGCATCTTCCATCTCTTCTTCCGGATTTCTCTTTTGCAAAGAAATGAGCTGCTGCAGGGCATTTTTCATGTTTTCCTCTGAAATATCTTCTTTCAAGCTCCTTAGGGCAAGGGCTTTAAGCGAACGCGTATCCAGTTTGAAGAAATCCGCCTCGTCCAGCGAGTATTTTTTGAGCAGGGCCCCTATGCAAGCGTTTCTCGCGTTCTTTAAGTCCGCCTGTGTTGCTTTGGTCGGATCGGTTTCCAAATCCCGGAGTCTGCGGTATTCCTGCTGTGTACGGAGCTTTTCCTCGTCGATCTGCTCCGCATTACGATAAGAACGATATTCATTGGCCAGGTTGAGCTGGCTGGCACTAAAGCCTTCCAAAATCTGCAGGATCTTTTTTATTGTCGCTGCGGGTTCTCCGGACAGATTATTCTGCGCGTTCATCCATGCAAGGATTTGTGCCTTTTGCTGGAAAAGGATTTGCAGTTCGTCAAAAGAAACTGCGGAAAGGACATTGCGTTTTTCTTTTGTATCGGTAATACACTGAAGGCTGAACAGCATCGGCATGAGCTTGTCTTTGGAGAATTTCGAAAGTGCTGCTGCCTCCTTATGCCATTCCTCATCCACGATCTCATTTTCCGATAATTTGAGATCCGGATTGTCCGCCAGGATCGCCCTCATCTCCTGCGAGCAGTCGTTAAGATGATCTAAGAGAGCCGCTAGATTGCCCTTATGGGCTAGATCCTGAAGGAAGTTGCCTTTTTCAATATTATTGCTATAATCAAACCGGCCCGGATTGAACTCATCTTTCGCCTGATCTACAATTTCTTTGTAAAGAAGATATTTTTGCTTCGGCGACCCCGTATACCGGGTGTAGATGGAAAACATCTCATCTGCATTTCTTCCTCTCATGTAGTAAAGGACTGCTTTCTCCGGAGTGCGGTATTCCAGATTTTTATCTTTGCACAGTTTTTTGAGGTTCAAGATAACCTCGCCCGTGGCTTTACCGACATTTTTGGCCGTATCGCAAAAATTCTCCCAGAACAGAGTATTCCTCTGGGCCTTCTCCGCTCGGTCCTGCCTGGCTACTTCATTCAGTTCTTCCCCCATGTTCAGGATCGTCCAGACTTTATTGGCCGTATCTTGTGCCTGCGTCTGTTCCTGCCGGTATTTATTCTTCAGTTCCTCTACAAGAGCTACTGGGTCAGCGATCGGTTCAATTCCCTTCCGCTTCATCCACTCCTTCGGTGATTCCTCTCTCAGCTTATTATCTTTGGTCCTGCTGATGCGGGATAACAGGGCACCCTGCATCGATTGAACCGAAAGAATGACGTTGATCTTTGCGCGCATTTCAATGATCTCTTCATTCGAAATGCCCAGATCCTCATCAAACGCGCCCTGTGCCAGGAGCCTTTGCATTTCCAGTGCCTTGTCGATAAAAGGCGCGTTGGTCGCTACATTCTTCAAGAGATCCTCAACAGAACTGCATTTCAATCCGTCAAGCGAAAGCGCCAGAAATTCTTCTTTCTTCTGTTCATATACCCGTTCAGGAAAAGTTGTGTCTTCTTTTGTAAGACGTGTATTTTCGGTCTTGATGAGCGGATTTTTTGCGCTTTCCTCTCCCCATTTTCTGATCAGGATCTTGTTTTTGATCAGCTTATGTTCCTTCAGTTCCTCGTTGGCTCTATTATTTACCGCCTGCAGCAGAACACGGGCTGCGCCCTCGTCTCTATCCCGCAGCTTCTTCCGGTTCACCGCGCAATGATCCAGCTTATCCAGTTTATTCAGGTAAGCGATAAACTTCGCCTTTTCCTGCGGATAGCCCAATATTTTATTCGCCTGCAGGCCGGCTTTCAGCGCTGCACGATTTTCAATATCCTTCCCCGCCAGATAGATGTAATACGGATTCTTCATCAGATCCAGCTTGGCATCCATCCACTGCTTCATCTCCTCGCAGAGCGAGATCTGCGAAAGAAGAATGTTTCTCCTTTCAGTCGAGATCGGCTCCTGCCGTTCACCGCTCGAGACCTTAAGAAGATTCCGCTTTACCCGGTCGGCCATTTTTACAAAGCTATAGTTTAGCTCCAGATTCTGAGTAAACTCTTCGTCATTTTTGATCCTGAAGCTGTCCACCGTAAGAGTCGCAAGAGCCCTGCAGTCTGCCGTAAACGTATCGGGTGCCTGCGGATTTTCTTCTTCCGCTGCTTTGGCTTTCTCATATTCCATAATGCGCGTCACGCATGCTTCCTTCTTTTCCGCAGCCTCCATTCTCTTATCAAGCTGGGATACCTGCGCTGGAATAGTGTTTTGCCCCATCAGTTCCGGCCTGGCCGCTTTGGCGCTTCTATGGAAAATGCAAAGGTTCTGATGCGCTTTCTCTATCATATCCCGGATTCTTTGTTCCTTTTCCCGTTTCAGCTGTCTCGGCGATTTCACCGCAACATTACGAAAAGCGCGATGCAAGGCCGCGCCATTCTGTTGTTTTGTATTCGTCTTTTGAGCAGTACCTGACCTTCGGTCATCCGTTAAAATTTTTGTTCCCTTTTTGGACAGAGTGATTTCTTCCTCTTTTTTGAAAATAAGACTATCATTTTCCCTTATCTTGAGTTCTTCCTGATTTTTGAATTCTGATTCCATACCTTATTCCTCCCTGCTAGCTTAAAACGCCGCCACGGCGTATCTGAGATGGGTTTTATAGTCTCTCCTCTCACTGATCTTCTGATCGATGAACTCCTCCACACTCGGATTCGTTGCCACAAAACAGAGCCGGTTTCCCAAACTCTCGTCCAGGCATATTTCCACAAGCCCCTGAAACAGCTGCTCCACTCTGCCCGGGTTTTTGTTGACGATCAGTTTGATCTGAAGATCCTTTCCAAGCCTTTTGACCAGCAGAGCCCCCAGCACCTTTCCCTCTTCCGTTTCGGTCACAAGGGATAAATCGCGGTCAATGTCCTCCAAAAAGACCGTTCCGCCAGCCTCTCTGTTCAAAAGATCACGCAGGCCGTTCATTGTTCTGGGAGACGCCTCCGACAAAAGGAGCCGCTGATGCGGAAATTCCTTTCCCGGGAGGCGGCCAAACGCCGGCACCTTCAAAAGATCCTTGAGCTGGATCGAATAAGCCGGATCGCCTTCCGTGATCGTAAAGCCCATGTGCTCCAGCAATTCTCCGAGTCCTTCCGTATTTTCGTCATAGGATACGGTCAGCGCCTTTACCTGCCCTTTCAAAAGGATCATGGCGTCATGCAAGATCAGCATTGCGGCGCCCTTCCTGCGTTCGTCCGGGTCGGTAAATATCCATTTCAGCATCACACCATTCTCCGTCGGTGAAAATAAAGCTGCGGCGATCGGCAGTTCCTCCTCCGACAGAACCCCGACTGCAAGATCGCCTTCCTCCTGCAGCCCCGCCGGAATAAACGCCGAAAACGCTTCCCTGTTTTCTTCTTCAATCCTTGTCAGTTCCATTGATCTTCTCCTAAACTATTATCATCAACAAATAATTTTACGAACAAAACCTCAGGCTGTGGCTCCCGTATAGAGCTGATAATATTTTCCTTTCTCTTCCATCAGTTCGTCGTGCGTTCCCCTCTCGATGATCCGGCCCTGCTCAAGCACCATGATGCAGTTGCTGTTTCTTACCGTAGAGAGGCGGTGCGCGATCACAAAGGT
>JAEESA010000262.1 GCA_016286115.1 Lachnospiraceae bacterium | reverse complement strand
AAGGAAACGACGCCGGCAAGGCCCTTGTTTCCGCATGTCCGAGCATCTAATTTAAAAAAGACACAAAAAAACCAGCCGCGGGGAACTGTGGCTGGCTTTTTGTTTTATGCGCAGGGCCGCGTAAGGTAAAATTCCGGCGGAAGCCGGATGCGGCCCGCGTACGGGCAGGGTGGATAAATCCCCCCACTTGATCGCAGGGAAAGAACCGGTTCAAAAACGAAAGGGAATAATTTATGAAACAGAAAAAACTGATCATAAGCGCATTTGCGGCAGGAGCTGTTTTTCTTTCCATGGGCTATCCCTTTTTTAAGCTCCTGATCGACGGGAAAAAGGGGAAAAAGAGCGGTGGCAGCAAATGGAAGCACTTAAAGCACGCTAAGCTCAACCATCCGCGCAACGGGTTTGAGGATAAATATGAAGTGGGTAAGGCCTGGTGCATGGAACAGCCGATGGAGGATCTTTTCCTTACGAGCCGGGACGGACTCCGTCTTCATGCGTCGTATCTTCGCGCAAAGGAGCCAAAGCGGATCGTTCTTTTAAGCCACGGATACAGGGGCAGCGGCTTCGGAGATTTTGCGAATACCGCAAGGTTTCTTCATGAGAACGGATGCGACCTCCTGTTTTTGGATCAGCGATGCTGCGGCAAAAGCGAGGGAAGGTACATCACGTTCGGCGCGAAGGAACAGTGGGATATTCTGGACTGGACGTATCGTCTGGAGGAGAAGAACAGTTCTGCTCTTCCGATCTTTCTTTTCGGGGAATCCATGGGTGCTTCGGCTGTCCTTATGGCGTCGGGACACGGTTTGCCGGGAAGCGTCAAAGGGCTCATTTGTGACTGCGGGTTCTCTTCCATGAAGCGTGCGCTGCGATATGTCGCCGGCGAATGGCTGCATCTGGACTTCATTGAACTTCTGCTGCTTCGCGTCGATCTGTTCTGCCGTATTTTAGCGGATTTTAAGATGGCGGACGCGGACACGAAGAAAGCGCTTGCAGTTAATAAAATACCGGTTCTTTTCTTTCACGGGATCCGGGAGACCTTTGTGAATCCGAAGAACGCAAATCGAAATTACGAGCTTTGCCGCGCCAAAAAAGAACTGGTCATCATTGACGGGGCAAGGCATTTATGCAGCGCCTATGTCGGGGAGGAACGGTACCGCAAAAAGCTTCTGGAATTCTTTTCTTCTGAAGAAAGTGTTTGAGCCGATATCAAACACTTTCTTTATATCTGTATGATATGTTTCGGTCAATTTTCTCCAATGTGTTCATTAAGTCTCTGCGGGGGTAGAAAAGCAAAAAGAGATGTGTTACCTTACTGACTGTTCAAAAACAGGAGGTAAACCATGAAAAAACTATTTCCCCTTGCAGCAGCACAGAATATGCATTATGAATGGATCCGGCAGTATAAAACGCAGCAGGTCTCCGGCGTGAGCGTCGTGGCCTCCCTGCAGGCGCAGCTGGATTTCGGTCTGCTGAAAAAATGTATCCAGCTTGAGATCAGGCGTTACGGCTGCCTTCGGCTGCGGTTCACGGCCCCGGATAAGGACGGAGCCATCATGCAGTATGTGGTGCCGGGCGACAGCCGCGATATCCCTTTGAAGGATATGACGAACATGACGCTGAAAGAAGCGGACGAGGTCCTGCAGAAAAAAGCGTATGAGACCTTTGACGGTGCGGATATCCCGATGTTCGAATTTTTGATGGTAAAGCTCCCCGAAGGATACAACGGGTTTTTCGTACATATGGATCACAGGCTGATCGACAGCTGCGGTCTGGTCGTTATGATCAACGACATCATGTCACTGTACACCCATTACCGGTTCGGATCCGAATATCCGAAAGACCTGGCGGATTTTGAGAGCGTGCTGGAATCCGATCTTTCCAGGGCATCGAATGAAAAGAGATTTCAAAAGGACAAAAAGTTCTGGGACGATCAGCTGGATGCGCTTGGCGAACCGCTGTATTCGGATGTCCGGGGACCGTCGGTTTTGGAAGAGTCAAGAAAGAAGCATAAGAACAAAGACCTTCGGTCGGCCGACTTTGAAACGAAAGAACTGATGGTCGCGGTTTCGGATTATATTCTGGAGCCGCCGGCGGCAAAGGGCCTCATGGATTTCTGCATGAACCACCAGCTGTCGATGACAAATCTTCTCCTCCTGGGACTGAGGACCTACCTTTCCAAGGTCAATGACGGACAGGAAGACATCACGATCGAGAATTTCATCTCGAGAAGGTCGACGCATGACGAATGGACTTCGGGAGGAAGCCGGACGATCATGTTTCCGTGCCGGACCGTGATCCCGCAGGATACGGAATTTCTGGCGGCGGCCTATGAGATCCAGAGCGTGCAGAACCGGATCTACATGCACAGCAATTTCGATCCGGCGGTGATCCGGGAGGAAATGAAGAAAAGATACCATACGCCGGACGGCACAAGATATGAGAGCTGTTATCTGACCTACCAGCCCATGCCGGTGAAAATGGAAAACCCGTTCCTGAAAAACATCCGGCAGCATTCCAAATGGTTTGCGAACGGCGCGGCCACGAAAAAGATGTATCTTACGGTATCTCACACCGAGGACGGCGGAATGAACTTTTCGTACCATTACCAGGTGGCAAGCCTGACCGCAAAGGATATGGAGTTATTATACTATTACATGATGCGGATCCTCTTCACCGGGATCTCGGAACCGGAGAAAACGGTGGGACAGATCATGGCGGAAGTGTAGTGAAATAAAAGCAGAAGATAAAGATAAGCAGATTGGAAGGAGAAAAAAGATGGACAGAAAAGAGGAATTCAAAAAGATCGTAGCGAAGTACTGCGATGTGAGCCCGGAGGAGATGACCGATGAGATGCGATTCAGAGAGGACCTGGGCTTCTCGTCCCTCGACTTCATGTCGTTCCTTGGAGAACTGGAGGATACCTTTGACGTGGAACTCGAAGAGGAGAGGGTACTCAAGGTGTTTACGATCGGGGAAGCGCTGGAACTTCTTGAAGAGCTGGAGGCGGAATAAGATGAAGAATATAAGGACGTTATGGGAGCAGAGCCAAAAACAGCATCAGGGGCTTGCCGCAGTGCGCTGGCTGGATAAGAAGGATGTGAAGGAGATCGGTTACACAGAGCTTAACGGGGCGGTGGCTGCCATAAGAAAGGGCCTGCATAAAGAAGGGTTTTCGAATAAACACATTGCGCTCATCGGACTGAGCTCCGTATGGTGGATCGAAGGGTATCTCGCGATCACGACGGGGGATAATGTTGCCGTTCCGCTGGATTGTAATCTGCCGGCAGAAGACCTTATCGACCTTTTGAACCGCTCGGATTCCGAGGCGCTCTTTCTGAGCCCGAAGCTCCGGGAGTTTGCGGAAACCGTGGAAAAGTCCTGCCCGAAGGTGAAAAAGATCTGGATCCTCAGTGATTCCGATGAAATGCCCTGCCTTTCGCAGCTGAAGGAAGCCGGGGAAGGTACACCGGATATAGAGGGAAGCGCGCCGGAGGAGGTCGCGACGATCATCTTCACTTCCGGGACCACCGGAAAGAGCAAGGGGGTTATGCTGACCCAGGAAAACCTCGCTTCCAATGTGGAAGCCGTTCAGTATACCGTGGATCCCGGCTGTGTGCTGATGAGTGTGCTTCCGATCCATCACGCGTTCTGCCTCGTTATGGACTGGCTCAAGGGCTTTTCCCTCGGTGCAGTCATATGCATCAATGACTCGTTCATGCACATGGTCAGGAATATGAGCATCTTTCAGCCGGAGGTCATGCTGATGGTGCCGCTCATGATCGAGACGATCTATAAACGGCTGGCATCCGCCGATCCGTCGATCCCGAAACAGGCGCTTGCGCAGAATGTGTTCGGCGGGAAGCTTCGCATCATCTTCACGGGCGGGGCACATCTGGACCCGTTCTATATTGAAAAGTTCGAAGAGTATGGGGTGAGCGTTCTGGAAGGCTACGGGATGAGCGAATGTTCACCGGTCATCACATCCAATACGCCGGAGGACCATAAAGCCGGTTCGATCGGGAAGCCGCTGCCGAATGTCGAGATCCGTTTTGAAAACGATGAGATCCTGGTGCGGGGAAGCAGCGTCATGAAGGGATATTACCGGATGCCGGAGGAAACGGACGAAACCTTAAAGGACGGGTGGCTTCATACCGGCGACAAGGGCTATATGGATGAGAAGGGCTATCTCTTTATCAACGGGCGTGTAAAGAATCTGATCATCCTGTCCAACGGCGAGAACATCTCTCCGGAAGAACTGGAAAACAAGATCGCGCTGTCGCCGCTGGTTTCCATCTCTCCGGAAGAACTGGAAAACAAGATCGCGCTGTCGCCGCTGGTTTC
>JAEESA010000261.1 GCA_016286115.1 Lachnospiraceae bacterium | reverse complement strand
AGCAGGAATATCCTTCAGCTCTTGCTTCTTCTGCAGTTGCAAAGAATTTTCTGTTCTTCACCGGGATCATTTTCACATAACGGCAGTCATTCCGATGAACGATTCTATTTGAGGATCTACCACACACATAGCTCATAAGTCATCCTCCGATCTGTCAACTGATAAAACCCTGTCGGCGGTTATAATGATTGCGACTCCAAAGCCGATGAGAAGACTACGTAACACCATTTTTGCTATTTTCATTTGAAACCCTCCTTTCGTGTCCCTATACTAAAATTCACTTTTTTTCGATTACCTACTCTTACTCTATCATGTTGGTTGTCCCATAAAAATACCCACAAATCGAACGCATGTTTTCAAGTTACTGTTCAGTGGTCAGCCAAAAGAGCCATCTCGTAACCATATTTTTCTCCAAAAAAGTACGTAAAATAGCCATTTTTTCGCTTTTTTTATTGCCTCCAATATGGTTATGTGTTATAATTAACTCATAACCATATTGGAGGTGTTTACATGGCTATCATAAAACAATTTGACAAACGTTCCGGCATCACTTACGTCTATGACTCCAAGTCGTACTACGACAAAGAGAAAAAATGCTCCCGTGCAAAACGCACGCTTATAGGAAAGCTTGATCCAGACACTGGAGAAATGGTTCCTACTGACGGAAGAAACAAAGGCGCCAAATCTAAACCAAAGGCATCCGCTCCTGATATTGATAAAGACAAGCGTATTCAGGAATTGGAGGAAGAAAACCGTCAACTCAACCTTCAGATAAACGCTCTGAAAAAGGAACTCAATCGTCTTAATCAATTATCCCGTAAGCAAGGAGCATTTCGTTGACACTTCAAGAAGCCCATGAAATTCAACGTCGAGAACTGATATCTCTTCGTGCTGAAAACAAAAGACTTCAAAAACAAACATCGGGTCTTTTTCCCGTCGAGGAAAAGGAGTCACTCGAAAGGCGCATCCGTCATCTAGAGCAGGTTATCAAAACAAACAACAGAAGATACGATTCTGCCCGCGAACAATGGAGGTTTTCAGAATATCGTAGTCGCGATCTTGAGATAGAAAATCTGAGATTAAAGGAACAGGTTTCTGTTCTCACTTCCGAAAATGAATCTCTCCGTATACGCTTAGAAAAAGCCGAGGAGGAGATCCTTATGCTAAACGGTACAAACAAAAAACTGGAGAAGAAAGTAAACACAAATTTCGAGAACTCTTCTTTGCCTTCTTCTGCCCTTCCCTTCCGTAAAAAGATTCCAAACAACCGCAAGCCGACCGGGAAAAAGCAAGGTGCTCAGCCTGGGCATAAGGCGCACACGGCATCACGCTTAACCCCCACAAAAGAGCCTATATATTTACCTGCCCCCAAATCACTTGTAGCTAATCCAGATATCTATCCTACCGGCAAATGTATAACAAAGCAGTTGATCGATATACAGATACTCATTAATGTTCAGGATTATATTGCAGATGAGTATCGCAACCGGATTACTGGATCAAGGCTCCATGCCCCTTTTTGCCAAGCGAAATAAGGCCGGCATTCCAAAGGACAAAGTTAAGAAATACATAGAGAAATATGAAACCATCTTGAAGCTGGCTGAAGATGAATACACACAGCACCCACCAGATAGAAATTACATGGATGGATTTAACCTTCAAAAGCGGCTACGTGATTTTCAGGCCAATCACTTATACTTGCCGTACATCGTCCACTCTTTTTTCAACAGTTTTTCAACAAAATGAAAAGCCTGTAAGCGGTAGAATAAAACCAGCACTTTTCGGCAGTTAAAAACCAGCAGTTTTGGAAGTGGATTCCAGCAATCATATAAATAACTCCAGAGGATGTTTATAATGGCATCCGAAGGAGGTGAAAGGATGATTGATTGGATGAAATACGCCGAAATTCAAACACTCAAAAGAAAAGGGTTTAAGAAAGCCCGCGTAGCCAAGATGCTAAACATCAACAGGGAAACTGTTGCGAAGTACTGGACGAAACCGCCTGATGTTTTCGAGAAAGAACGATCGAAACATCGCCCAAGGAAACCGGATATTTACAAGAAACAGATCATAGAGTGGCTGACAGAGTATCCGGATATGACAGCAGCTCAGATCTATGACTGGCTCAAAGAGCGAAGCCCTCTTGAGACACTGGATTTCCAGAAACGCTCTTTTCAGGACTATGTGAACAGCATCAGGAAAGAGTATGGTATCAAAAAGCCGGAAACATCAAGGCAATACGAGGCCTCTGATGAACGCGAGCCCGGTGCACAGGGGCAGGTGGACATGGGCGAGATCTATGTCCCGACGCAGAGCGGCAGGAATAAGAAGCTTTACTGCTTTGCCATGGTGCTCTCTCATTCCCGGTACAAATACGTTGTGTGGCAGGAGAAGCCATTTACTACAAAAACGTTTGTACGAGCTCATATAAAGGCGTTTGAGTTCTTCGGAGGAAGACCGCATGAGATTGTTTACGATCAGGATAAGGTGCTGGCGGTAAGTGAGAACAATGGCGATATCATATACACCGCCGGATTCCAGAACTACTTGAACGAGGTAAAGTTTACGGTCTATCTGTGTCGTGGGAATGATCCGGAATCCAAGGGACCGATCGAGAATGTAGTGAAGTTTGCCAAGCATGGCTTCGCAGAACATCGAACCTTTACGGATATCGAAAGCTTTAACGAGGACTGTATCGCATGGCTCAGACGAACAGCCAATCATGACAAGCACGGGACTACATACCAAAGACCGGATGAAGTATTCGCCCGCGAAAGAGAATACCTGGTTCCGGTCTCTGAGTACAGCTTTAAATCTACTGATGATGACAGTATAGATTATCCGGTTCGTAAAGACAACATAGTTCTTTACCAAGGGAACCGGTACCGTGTGCCTAAGGGTACCTACCATCAGGGTGTGCGGGTATATATGGTCATAGATGAAGACGCCGATGAGGTGTCTATAACAGATACCGTTACCGGCGAGATATATGCCACACATCCGGTATGTCACGAAAAAGGCAAACTCGTAGGACGTTCGGAACGCTCGGAACGCGATAAAAGCAAGACTGTTACAGAACAAGAGGAGGCGCTTAAAGAACTCTTTGATAATGATGAACTTGTGGGACCTTTTCTGGATCATATCCATCAGGAGAAACCCCGATACTACAGAGACCAGCTCGGCGTCATTAAGAAGCTCTTCGAGGAATGGAATCGAGAGGATATCTTAAAGGGGCTGGAGTATTGTAGCGAAAAAGAACTCTACTCGGCAAGTGAGCTTAGGTCAAGCATCATTTATCTTACACAGGAGAAGATCGACAAAGTTAAAACAAAGAATAAAGACAGTACAGCCCTTCCGGATAAATATCGTGGAGATAACCCGGAAATACGTTCTTTGAGTGCTTATGAGAATGCAATGGACGAAAGGAGTGCTGTCAATGGATAAGATAAAAGAGTTAAAGGAACAGGCGGCATCGCTGTCGCTTTATAATACCAGAGATAAGATTGAAGACCTGATACATCAGGCAGAACAGGAGGACATCAGCTACACCGTTTTTATCGGAAACGTATTTTCAGGGGAACTGAAGTACCGACATGACAAAGCCCAGGCAAGGCGCATCAAAGATGCAGGATTCCCATATCCAAAACACTTAAAGGACTTCGACCTGGCATTCTGCAAGTCGCTGACTAAGAAGCAATTTAAGCAGCTGTCCGAACTCACATGGATAGACGGGATATACAACCTGATCCTTTCGGGGCCGCCCGGAGTCGGCAAGACCCATCTTGCAATCGGGCTCGGGTATCATGCCTGCGAAGAGGGTTATAAGGTCAGCTACTCGACAATGCAGTCACTCGTACAGTGTCTGAGGACCGAGGAAATCGACCGCCGGAGCAGAGCCAAGATGAACAGAATACGTAAGTCCAATCTTCTGATCATAGATGAAGTGGGATATCTTCCCATCAATCCGACAGAGGGAAATCTTTTTTTTCAGCTGATATCGGAGCTTCAGGAGCAGACATCTATAATCATAACGACCAACAAGGGCTTCGAGGAATGGGCTGAATTCCTTAATGATCCGGCTCTTGCCACAGCGATCCTGGACAGGCTTTCATATCGATGCGACAGGATAAAGATTTCCGGGAAAAGTTACAGATTGGAGAATCGTCAGTCATTTTTAAATAACGGAGGTAGCGATGATGAAGTTTAATGTAGAACTGCCAGATGATCTCAAGGAGTATCTGGAGAATCAATACAAGGAATATCTTAAAAAGCGGACTATGACCAAGAAGGAGCAGCGTGCTGTCCGAGAATGGGTCAAGGACGGAAACAGTGTCTATGATAA
>JAEESA010000260.1 GCA_016286115.1 Lachnospiraceae bacterium | reverse complement strand
TACAAATTCCACGTCTTCTTTCGTCGGATTGGTGTCGTCGAAGCGCAGGTTGAACTTTCCGCCGTATTCCTTCGCGGTCAGATAGTTCAGCAGGATGGATTTGGCGTGGCCGATATGCAGATACCCGTTCGGTTCCGGCGGGAACCGCGTCACAACGTGATCCATCCGCCCCTCCGCGAGGTCAGCGTCGATCGCATTCTGTATGAAGTTTCGTGATACTCGTTCTGTCTTTTCTTCAGAGTTTTCCATTTGAATGATCTGCCTTTCTTCTATTTATGAATTCCTGTAAGGATACGCCTTGTGCACACCTCATCGGATCCGTCCTGCTTCCTATTGCACATGCGTATGTGTAAACAGGTGGTCCTGACAGTACTCGTAGTTCCCGTTGCAGCGTGAGCAGAACCTGAATTCAAGCTCCGGATTGGTCTCTTCCGTTCTGCCGCAGACTGCGCAGCGATGTCTCGCCATCGTCTTTCCCTGCGCCGGGTTCGCATGGCTGTTCTGGCTCCCGTAGGTGCCCTGTCCGCCCTGTGCGCCGGTACCCGAACCTGCACCGTACCGCGGGCCGCTGCGTTGGTTCCCGCCGAAGGGAGCCGAGCCACCCTGAAACGCCTGCCGCTTCGCCCTTTGCCTCGGATCCAGGCTCTTATAATTCCTGGTCCCAAAGAAGAAGATCAGGAAGTTCAGCACCGACGCAATGATCGCAACCTTCCCTGCCCAGTCGGCGCGGCTCACGTCGATCAGAATGATCACGCCGTAGAAGATCGCCATCCACTTCATCTTTACCGGGATGAAGAAGTACAGCATGACCCGCATATCCGGGTACATGACCGCGAAGGCCAGGAAGATGGATTCGTTGATATAGGACGTGCTGAACATCCCGCCGATGATCCTCGCATTAGCGCCGGGATTTTCATTCAAAAGCGACATGATATCCCGATAAGGACCGGCCATTAAATCTCCGTTAACGTAAAACGTAGTCACCGCGTTGGAGCCGTACAGGATCCCGTGGAGCACGAACGCACCCAGGATCGTGCAGATCATGCCGCCGAACATGTAGCAGTTGAAGCGGAACGACCCCCAGGTCTGTTCCAGCGTACGTCCGAGCTGATAGTAAAAGATCATCATAATACCGGCGAAAAGAAGACCGAAGCCTGAAATCCCGCCGCTGGGAGGGATCAGCACCCACGACACCAGCCGCCAGATCTGCCCCTTCAGGATATAGCAGGGCTCCAGCGTCAGATAATTCAACGTGTTCGGGCTGATGAAGTAGATCAGGTACCCGATAACATACCCGCCGATCAGATACGCCACCAGGTTCTTAATGGCGTACTTTCCTATCTTTTTTTCCAGTTTGGTCAGAAATTTATTCATAATCTCCTCATATACATAAAAATACAGAATACATTATATCTTTCGCCTTTTCCAATGTCAACGTCGGGGGAGGGTAACCATAAATTGAGGATATAAACGGATACGCTGATGTGTCTCACAAGACGGATCCGGATTCACGGTACGGAATCAAATAAACGGTTACATAAACAATCTATTAAGAATGTCGGGGGTTTGTTGTTTTTTCAAGACCACTGATTTATAATTTTAACTGTTGCGTAAAAATCTCACATAAATTAGGAAAAGACATGGATCAAAACTTTTACAAACTGGGAATTGACATCGGTTCCACCACCGTCAAGATCGCGCTTTTGGACGAGGCGGACCAACTGCTCTTCTCAGACTATGAACGGCATTTTGCTAATATCAGGGAGACACTGCAGACGCTCCTTAAGAAAGCCAAGGAAGAAACCGGGCCGCTCCGGGTCGCTCCGATGATCACCGGTTCCGGCGGTCTGACGCTCGCGAAGCACCTCGGCGTCCCCTTTGTGCAGGAGGTGGTGGCAGTCGCCAACGCCCTGGAAAAGAACGCGCCGCAGACCGATGTGGCCATCGAGCTCGGCGGGGAAGACGCCAAGATCATCTACTTCGAGAACGGTAATGTGGAGCAGCGCATGAACGGGATCTGCGCCGGCGGCACCGGCTCCTTTATCGACCAGATGGCCTCTCTCCTGCAGACCGACGCCATGGGTCTCAATACCTATGCCAAGGACTTTAAGGAGATCTACCCCATCGCTGCGCGCTGCGGCGTGTTCGCGAAAACGGATATCCAGCCCCTGATCAACGAGGGCGCGACCAAAGAGGATCTTTCCGCCTCCATCTTTCAGGCGGTTGTGAACCAGACCATTTCCGGCCTGGCCTGCGGGAAGCCCATACGGGGCCACGTCGCCTTCCTGGGCGGCCCTCTCCACTTCCTTCCGCGCCTGAAGGAGCGCTTTATCGCCACGCTGCAGCTTGACGGGGAACACGCGATCACGCCGGAGAATTCCCATCTCTTCGCCGCCATGGGATCAGCCTTAAACTACAAGGAAGATGTGATCATCCCCCTTGATTCGCTGATCGGGAAGCTGGAGCAGAACATCCATATGGAGTTCGAAGTGGCGCGTATGAAGCCTTTATTCGAAGATAAAGCGGCTTACGAGGAGTTTACAAGGCGTCATGAGAAGAAAAGCGTGTCCTCCGCCGACATCAGCACCTATGAGGGCAACTGCTATCTCGGCATCGATGCGGGTTCAACGACGACAAAGATCGCATTGATCTCCGAAAACGGGGATCTCCTTTATTCCTTCTACAGCAACAATAACGGATCTCCGCTTGCGACGGCGATCAAGTCAATTGACGAAATTCGAAGAAAACTTCCGAAAACAGCGAAAATCGTCCGTTCCTGCTCCACTGGATACGGAGAAGCGTTATTAAAAGCAGCCTTAAAATTAGACGAAGGTGAAGTAGAAACGGTATCTCACTACTATGCAGCCGCCTTTTTCGATCCTTCCGTGGACTGTATTCTCGACATCGGCGGTCAGGACATGAAATGCATCAAAATCCGGAACGGAGCCGTCGATTCCGTGATGCTTAACGAGGCCTGCAGCTCCGGTTGCGGTTCATTTATCGAAACATTTGCGAAATCACTTAACTACAGCGTAAAAGACTTCGCAAAAGAGGCTTTGTTCGCGGAGCACCCGATCGATCTGGGCACAAGATGTACCGTGTTTATGAATTCGAAGGTAAAACAGGCACAAAAAGAAGGGGCCTCTGTCGCCGACATCAGTGCAGGCCTTGCCTATTCCGTCATCAAGAACGCCCTTTTTAAGGTGATCAAGCTGACCGACCCGGAAGATCTCGGCAAACACGTCGTCGTACAGGGCGGAACCTTCCTGAATGACGCTATTTTACGGAGTTTTGAGACGATCTCCGGGTGTCGTGCGATCCGTCCCGATATAGCGGGCCTTATGGGCGCTTTCGGGGCCGCTCTCATCGCAAAAGAGCGTTATAACGGGCAGGAAACCTCCATGCTTTCCATGGAAGAGATCCGCACCATGACCTATAAAACCCGCCTCACAAGGTGCCAGGGCTGCAATAACCACTGCCTTTTGACCATCAACCTTTTCCCCGGCAACCGCCGTTATGTCACCGGAAACCGCTGCGAAAAGGGCCTCGGAGGCGAAAAAAACAAGGAAAACATCCCGAATCTCTTCGACTATAAGTACAAACGGATCTTTGATTACCAGCCTCTGCCCAAGGAAGAGGCCACCAGAGGCAGCGTCGGGATCCCGCGGGTGCTGAATCTTTATGAAAACTACCCGTTCTGGGCCACATTCTTTAAGGTTCTGCGGTTCAGGGTGATCCTTTCGCCGGAATCCACGCGTGCCCTCTATGAAATGGGGATCGAATCCATCCCGAGCGAATCGGAATGTTATCCGGCCAAGCTGGCACACGGCCACATCACCTGGCTGATCCGCGAAGGCAAGCCGGATTTCATCTTCTACCCCGCCGTTCCCTATGAGCGGAATGAGTTTGAGCGCACGAACAACCACTACAACTGCCCCATCGTCACATCCTACTCCGAAAACATCAAAAACAACGTGGATGAGATCACTTCCGGGCAGGTTGAATTATTAAATCCATTTATAAATTTGAACGATATCCCTTCTATGACTGAGCGTTTGTGGGAATGTCTCGGGGAGCGTTTCGTAATTTCGAAAGAAGAAATGGAGCATGCGGTTGTTTGCGCCATGAAGGAGCTGGAGAACGCCAGAGAGGATATGAAACGCAAGGGCGAAGAGGTTTTAAAGTATCTTGAGGAAACGGGCCGCCATGGGATCGTCCTGGCCGGCCGTCCCTATCATACGGACCCCGAGATCCATCACGGGATCCCCGAAATGATCACAAGCTACGGGATCGCCGTTCTGACCGAGGATTCGGTGAGCCATCTGAACCCTGTGGCGGGTCCGCTCATCCGAATGGACGAGTGGATGTATCACAG
>JAEESA010000259.1 GCA_016286115.1 Lachnospiraceae bacterium | reverse complement strand
GCCTTCATAGTATCCGAGCGGATTCAGGAATTCATCCAGGCATTCCGCCATCAGCCCCTGCACCTCGAAGCTCTCATCGATGTTGACGATATTGACCCAGACGCTGACCGAGATCTCCACATAGATCGGTTCGACAATATGGAGCTTGTTCGGCAC
Organism: Lachnospiraceae bacterium; assembly: GCA_016286115.1. Lineage (GTDB taxonomy): Bacteria > Bacillota > Clostridia > Lachnospirales > Lachnospiraceae > RUG12461. Next base: position 4,243 of record JAEESA010000259.1, on the reverse strand, counting down.
CACGGTGAGTTCGCAGTTTTCCAGCAGGAACCGTTTCAAACCGCCCACGATCCGGTGGAACGCGTAAGATCCGTCAAGGAAGTCCTTCATCAGCAGGATAAAGCTGATCTCCGAATCATCCCTCTTGCCGGTAATGGTCCGTCCCACGATGCCGGCCACCTGATCGATCGTATCGGAATATGAAAGGATCGCGTATTCGTAATCGCGCATCGTCACGAACCGTCCGCGGGAGCTTAAGATACTGGAACCGCGTTCCAGGGCGCTGTCGATGGATTCGATATCGCTGCCGCCGTACGCCTTCGCCGGGTTTGTAACGTTACCCACATAGATAACGCTGCCGAGGAAAGAATCGATATGGTTGGCTTCCACGTTTCCGATCTGCCCGTTGCAGCGCCGGACCTGGATCTTTAACGCCACGCCGTCCGTCACCTTGGGAATCCAGGTATGTACGCCGTCTCCGAAGATCACCCTGTTCTGCAGCCGGTCCAGAACGTAGCTGCGCGGGTCTTCCGCTGTCTCCAGCCGCTGCACCTCATTCCACTTGATGTAGAAGGCGGTGATCTGACCGAGGATATCGTATTCCACACGCACATTGTCGGGATCATCCGCCGCCATGGCGACCATTCGGTCTCTCGAATGCCGGCCCAGCTCATTGACCCACACATTCGCGTCCAGAACGTTCGTCACGCCGAGTGCGAATTTCACATTCGGAGAGGCCTCGTCGATAAAGAAATCCGTCTCGTCCCTGGTCTCGATATTCGATACCTGGATCGCGTTCAGGCAGATGTCGTTCACCATCGGAAGAACACTCTCGTTCTTATCGGCCGAATGGGAATGACGCACGATCCGAAGCCAGAACAGATGGTGGTTTTCGATCGTCTTCCTCTGCATGTCGGCAGGAGGCATGAACATGATGATCCCGGAGCGGGTGAAGTCCTGCGTGTAATCCAGGATCTTGATCGGATGAAACGCTTCCCGTGAATAATACTCAAAATGGCAGGCCAGTTCATCATAGCGCACCCCGTCCTCCAGCTGGAACAGAAGGCTTATGGGCCCGTTTTCGAGACGTTCCGAGAAACCGATGTAAAGCGCGTCTTCCTCATATTCGCCTCTGCGGAAGGTAAGATAGCCCTTCTCGGATTTCTGGCTCGAAGTCAGGTCGAACCGGCGGGTGCCGATGACGGCCTCCATGCGCTGCGCTTCCACATAGTTCTCTTCATAACTGTAAGAGATCTTCAGATTCCGGATATGCGGATAGGTGTGGACCGCCGGCCGCATGTAGCAGTTGTCGGCCTTCAGAACCTGGATACGGATACTGCGGCCTTCATACGAGCCGTTGCTGTTCGGCTGCCAGTCATCCGGGCAGACAAAATTCAAGGTAACCCGGGAAGCCTCCCCGCTTTCAAACATGGCCCTCTGATCCGGGATCGGAAGACGCTTCCAGCCGGTACCGTTGAAGTATTCGATCGCCACTTCCTGCACGGTACAAAACGCCGGGTTGTCGGTCTGATAGGTCTGCGGTTTTCTCTTGATGATCTTGTGTTCCACCGCCTCTTCCGCCGGCGTCAGCGACATACGGTGTTCGTCGTAGGACACGTCGAAGGTAATGGTCATATTGGCATCAGCCTTGCTGAAATAATTGTCATGGCTGATATAACAGGTCGAGTACAGCGAGATCTCATCCGAAAACGGATCAAAGCGTTCCGGATCCAAATCATTCGTTCCGTTGGAAACGCTTTCCGCGCTGGCCGGTCTTCCGGAGGAAGCAAAGCTGATCCTTGATACCTTCTGGTTCTCGCCGACCGAATGCTCCGCGCTGAGAAGAAGCACGCTGTAAGTATCCTCATTGATCTGGATCTTTTTATTCTCTTTCCTCTTCCGGAGAAGGAAGGTGCAGCCGTCCTCCATCAGCGTAACATCCGTGATGGGCTCGATGCCGTCCTTCATGATGTAGGAAAACTTGAGCGTTCCTTCATCGATCATTCTGACCAGGCTTTCGTTTCCTTCGAAGCGGACAAAAATATCATTGTCTTCCACATCAAACACGGTCTTATGATAGAAGATCATCACGTTCTGGTCGATACCGTCCAGCTCTCCGAAAAGGCGGAACGGCTCATATCTGCTCTTCCAGATCACGTTCTCTTCCTCTTCAATATTGCCGCCGGGCGCGCTGATCTCTTCGCCTTCCTCGTTTTCTTCCTCCGTCTGCTGATAGCTTTTCTGAAAACGAAGTCCCGGAACGATCTCCGGTTTCACAAATTCACCCTTCAGCGGAACAATGGAACCCGAATCCGCGTCCACAAGGAAAGACGCCGCGATCACGGAACTCGTGGCATAAACGCCATGCTCCGTTTCGAAAATGATGGGCTCCGCTTCTCCCGCGACGAGCTGCGTTCCTTTCGCGATGCCGACGCCGGGGATCGTGTCCGATACAAGATCACAGACCACGATGCCACTGGCGGGCTTTGCCGGCAGAAGGGAGATATCCAGCATGTTTACGAACTCGGTATGATACCGGTCCAAAACATCATTCTTCCGGTCGATATTCTCCTTCACCTGCCCCGCGTAGATCTTCGCGAGCGTGAGACCGATATCGGGATCCGACGGATCCGCGTGCCACCCGGTATCGTAAGAAGCGGAAAGCTCTATGATCCGATTCTCGATATCCTCGGCCGTACGGTCATCAATATGTAATTTCTTCCACCGGTTCCTGTTGGTAATTTTCTGGCTCATACGTTTCTTCCTCTGCGACTGAGTTCAAATAAAATGGGAACACAAGGCTGTCCGGCCTGTGCGTTTCACTGACAACATAACTGATTTGGAATAAGACCACGCCGTCCCGGCTTTCCGTATCCGCCGTGATATTGACTTCCTCCACCCGGGGCTCGTTGATCATGATCTGTTCCTTTACGGTCCGTATGATCAGCGTCTGGTTGGTCAGGCTCATGTCCATAAAGGTATATGTCATCAACGTGGTTCCGAAGTTCGGCCTCATGGGGCGTTCCGTCATTGACGTGGTCAGGATCAGGTAGATCGACTCCTTCACACTCTGCTCTCCCGCGCTGGTAACAAACCGGCCGGTGGCTTTGTTTACCTCGGGTGGAAATTTCATTCCGCTGCCGAGATAGGCTTTGTTTTTTTCAGCCATGGCTATCTCCTTTATTTTTTTGATACGAATTGCTTCGTTGCTATGCAACTCTCGCAATTCTACAGATACTCGCAATCCGCACTATCGTGCTACTTGCTCGTATCCGTTAGTCTCCAAAGTCCAAATGAATTTTCGAGCAAGCTCAAATTTCATTTGAACTTTGTATCCTGTATCACTTACTCTGATTTCTGTACTTTGGACTTCAGGCTCAGGATACTTCCGGACTCCATCGTTGTGGCGTTCGTTCCCTTGACGTTCATCGTAGCGCCTTCGAGATTGACGTTGCCGTTTGCCTGTGTGACGAATTTGCCTGTGAGCTGGTTGTTGATATCCGCCGCTTCGATCGAGATCTTTCCTTCCTTGCTGATCGTTATCTTGACCTTGTCGCCGACTTCAAGGATAAAGCTGTTGGCAGCCTTGATCTTCATGTCGCCCTTTTCGGTCTTCATCTCGCAGTTGATATTGCCGTCCTTATCCTTGATCGTGATGCATTTTTTATCGTCGTCCAGCTTGATCATATGCGCGTCTTCCGGCGTCTTGATCGTGATGCTGTCCTTGCTTCCGGATTCGCCTTCGCCGGGCTTTACATCCTCGATCTGGATAATGCTGCCGTTCTTGCTCTTGATCACCTTGTGCTGGTTCGTTTCCTCTGCGCTCTGTTTCAGGAATTCGTCATTGTCCTTGGGAACGCAGCCGATCACATAAGGTCTTTCGATATTGCCCTGTTCAAAGGCCACCAACACCTGATCCCCGATCTCCGGCAGGAAGTAGAAGCCCCACTTGCTTCCGGAATAAGGCATCGCCACTCTGGCCCATTTCAGAACATTCTTTTCCTCGTCTCTGGTGATGATCTTTACGCAGATACGACCCGCCATCTTGGAGGAATCCTGGGTGTTGAAATGGTTGACCACTTCGCCCACCACAACGCCGAAGATCCGGTTGTCACCGGTCTCGGTCTTTAAGATCTGCCGTTCCGCGATATCATCCAAAACATCATATAAAGCCATGTGTCTTTCCTTTCCCCTGCCTAGGAGGTAATGGTTGCCGTAATTCCGGTAAGCGTTGACTTAAAATCACCGTTTGTCGACATATGAT
>JAEESA010000258.1 GCA_016286115.1 Lachnospiraceae bacterium | reverse complement strand
TCTCGGCGAAACCCTTGTCGCGCTTATGAGGACGACGGATTTGTCGGTCAGCATTGAGATCAGATAATTGAGCGTCACCTTCTCGGTCTGCTCGAGGTCATCCCCGAAAGGATTGAGCTTGATATAGTTTACCATATAGAATACTTCCATGTCCTTCTCCTTTCAAAACTTCCTGATAAAACTTTAACACAAAATACAAAAATATGCTATCGAAAAATAGTGGTAGAAGTGGAAGAAATGTGATATAATGCCTGATGACCGTTGTCGGCTTCTTGAAAAATACGGTCAATCACATAATGACGGGGGGTCAGGATGAATATAGTAACCGATGACAGTCTGCGGATCAAACGGAAGATTTTGGTCGTAGACGACGAATCCATCGACCGGCAGATGCTGGGGAAAATGCTGGGAGATGAGTATGAAGTTCTTTATGCAGCCGATGGCATTGAGGCCATGGAGCTTCTGAAAAAACACAGAGATCTGATCTCTTTGGTCCTTCTGGACTTGTTTATGCCGGGCAAAAACGGATACGCGGTCATGGAAGAGATGAAGGTGGATGAATCGCTTTCACACATTCCGATCATCGTGTTGACGTCGGAGCGGGCGGCGGAGGTGAGGAGCCTTCGCATGGGGGCGGTGGATTTTATTCCGAAGCCTTATGAAATGCCCGAAGTGATCCGCGCCCGGGTCAATCGCTCGATCGAGCTTTCCGAGAATTCCAGCATTATCAAGGCAACGCAGAATGATGCGCTGACCGGGCTTTTTAACAGGGATTATTTCTACGAATATGTGAACCTTCTGGATCAGTATAATCCGGATACGGAGATGGACGCGATCGCGATCAACATCAACCGGTTCCACCTGATCAACGACATGAACGGGCGGGATTTCGGAAATGATCTTCTGAAGGCGCTGGCGGAGACGATCCGAAAGATCGCCAGAGAGCAGCACGGCATGGGCTGCCGGAACGACGCGGATTCCTTTTTCCTGTATCTGCCGAGAGGGCTGACGCCGGATGAGGTCCATCAGAAGCTCAGCGACGGCCTGACTTCGTTCTTTGACAATCCGAAGACGAGGATCCGGATCGGTATTTATGAAAACGTGGACCGCGAACTGGAGCCGCCGCGGCGGTTCGACCGGGCGCTACTCGCCTGCAACGGCCTGCGTGGGAATTTCGTGGAACAGATCTCGTTATATGACGAGACGATGCATAAAAAAGAGGCTTTTTCCGAGCGTCTCATCAACGACGTGGAGAAGGCGGTTTCCGAGAAGCAGTTCCTTGTGTACTACCAGGGGAAATACGCGATCCAGGGAGAGCAGGCCGTGCTCAGCAGCGCGGAGGCCTTGATCCGCTGGCAGCATCCGGAGCTGGGAATGATCCGGCCGGATCACTTCATCCCGCTGTTCGAAGGAAACGGGCTTGTGCAGAGACTGGACCATTTCGTCTGGAGAGAATCCGCAGCGCAGATCGCCGCCTGGAAGGAGAAATACGGGATCGTCATTCCGGTCTCGGTCAACGTTTCCAGGATCGATCTTTTGGAGCCGGGCTTTGTGGATGAGGTGCTGTCCATTGTAAAGGAAAACAATATCGAACCGGAGCACCTGCTTCTGGAGGTCACGGAATCGGCTTACTCCGAGAGCTCCCAGAAGATCGTCGAGGTCGTAAATCAGCTCAGGGAATTGGGCTTCAAGGTGGAAATGGACGACTTCGGTTCGGGTTATTCCTCGCTCAACATGCTTTCTTCGCTGCCGATCGACGCGTTGAAGCTCGATATGGGCTTTATCCGGAACATCCACCACAGCGACAAGGACATGAAGATGGTGGAGCTGATGATGGATATCGCGGAGTTCCTTTCGGTCCCCGTGATCGCAGAAGGTGTGGAAGAGGAAGAGCAGTATAAACTGCTGAAGGAAGCCGGCGTGGATCTGATCCAGGGGTATTATTTCTCGAGGCCGGTGCCCGCAAGTGAATTTGAGATGCTTATCAAAGAAAAAGTAGAATATTTAAAGGAGCATAACGCATGATCACGATCGAAGTATTGAAGGAATTTGGAGCAAATACGGACGAAGGATTGGAACGGTGCTTGAACGACGAGGGCTTTTATCTGAAACTGGTTCCCGATTCTCTGAAGGAGGAACAGTACAAAAAGATCGAGGATTCGATCAATGCCGGCGATCTGGATGAAGCCTTCGAAGCCTGCCACGCTCTGAAGGGAGTGCTTGCGAACCTTGCGCTTACGCCGATCTTTGAACCGGTCGACGAGATGACGGAATTGCTGCGGTCCCGTACGCAGACAGATTACAGCCCGATGTTGGAAAAAATGTGGGAGCAGAGGAATAAGCTGGTAGAATTTCTATGAAAAGAATCCTGATTGTTGATGACCAAAAGATCAATCTGACCATGACGGCGCACATTTTAAGTACACAATACAAGACCCTGTGCGCCACTTCCGGAAATGAAGCGATTGAAATCTACAAAAGGGAACAGCCGGATATGATCCTTACGGATCTGCATATGCCCGGCATGTCGGGGTTTGAGCTGCAGAGCACGCTGCAGGCGCTTTATGTGGAGCAGATCCCGATCATGTTCATGACTTCGGACGGAACGAATGAGAACGAGAGCCGGAGTTTTGAAAAGGGCGCGGTTGACTTTATACGGAAGCCCTTCCGTGCGGACGTTCTTTTAAGGAGAGTGCAGAATATCCTTGAGAACGCCGAAAGGATCGAGGGCTTAAAACGCATGGCGCAGACCGACCCGATGACGGGGCTCTTAAATAAGTCCTCGTCGCAGATCGAGATCGCCGCGAGATGCTTAGAATCCACGGGCGTTTTGATGATGCTCGATCTGGATTCCTTTAAGCTTGTGAACGATTTTTACGGCCATGCGATGGGGGACCGCGTTCTGATCCGTTTCGCGGACATCATCCGCTCGGCGATCCGCTCCAACGATCTGTCGGGGCGCATCGGAGGGGATGAATTCATCACGTTCTGCCAATATGTCCGCGACGAAGATGTGATCGCGGAAAAGACGAAATATATCAACGACGAGCTCTTGAAATCCGCAAAGGAATTCATGGGCGAAGATATGTCGATCCCGCTCGGAGCTTCTGTCGGCGCCGTAATGGTGCCCGCGGAAGGAACGGAGTATCTGACGTTGTTTACCAAGGCGGATAAAGCGCTCTATCAGGTGAAACAGCAGGGGAAACACGGTTATGCGCTGTATCACGAGGGCAAGACCGAAGAAGTGAACATTCAGAATATGTCAGGGATCCAGGCGGAAATGGCGGCCTTGAAGGAACGGCACATCCATCGTGGGGCGTACGGTCTTCCCTACGAGCAGTTCCAGGTGATCTACCGTTTTATCACCCGCCTGCAGGTGAACTACAAGGGCACAAATAAGCTTGCCCTGTTTACACTTTCGAATGCAAAATCCCTTCCGGAAGGGGAGCGGAGAGAGGCCATGGTCAAGCTTTATGACGTGGTCTGCGGAAGCCTGCGCGCCAGTGATGTGGTCACGGAAAGAGGCGGGTCCACCGTTCTTGCGCTGCTTCTGGAAGCGAATGAATATGACTGCGAAATGATCATAAAACGTGTTTTGGAAAAGTGGAAACAGACCGGGTATCAGGAAGAACTGGTCTGTGATACGGAAATGATCCGCAGTTTATAAGTTGAGGAGAACCTGTGGAAACCGGAGCTGTACTTTACTACGAAAACTATTCACCGGTGGGAGATGTGCTGGTACTGGCTATCTGCCTGGTTTTCGTCGTCCTGATCCGAACTGCATATATCAGTAAGACTAAGAGCTTCCAGACCTTCAAGTGGATGCTCATCTTCCTTGTGATCGCGGCCATTGGGGATATGGTGTATCACATGTCCCTGAACGCGGTCGGCACGATCCCGAATATCATCATCTATATCTTCCGTTTTCTGTACCATCTCGGCATGTTTGCCAACCTGTATCTGTTTGTCGTATACATGAAGGAACCGCTGCAGCTGGACCAGCGTGACCAACAGGTCTATAGGATGGCTAATATCATCGGATTCGTCTTCTTCATGGGGATTGATATCGTCGGATCCTTTGCCGGTTTCGGGTTTTACATCACACAGCACGGGCAGATCCATAAGGGCTTTTCCTTCTTCCCGCTGGGCTATATCTTCTATGTGGTGTTCCTGTTCATTATCGCCCTCCGGCACAGGTCCAGGGTCTACCAGAAGATCCTTCTCGGCGTGATCTTTACCTGCCTGGTTTCGATCATGATCATGTTTGTGCAGGGGCTGTTCGGGCAGACCTCCTTTACGGTGTCCACCTTCCTTCTGCCGGCGATCGCGATCCTTTACCTGATCCATTCCAACCCGTACGATATCGAACTCGGGCCCGTGAATTCGGACGCGTTTCAGGACA
>JAEESA010000257.1 GCA_016286115.1 Lachnospiraceae bacterium | reverse complement strand
TGTAAAAGGCAGGTATGAGATATAGTAAGCCTATGAAAGGAGAAGTGTTATGGGTAAAGCGTTGTTTATTGGAGGGACCGGAACGATCAGTACTGCCGTTGTTAAGCGGCTGGTAAATGAGCTTGGCTGGGATGTATGGGTGTTGAATCGGGGGAACCGTTCCCAGGTGCTTCCGGAAGGGGTTCATCAGATCCTGGGGGATATCAGTGATGAGAGAGCAGTTCTTGAAAAGATCGGCGATATGGACTTTGACTGTATCTGTGAGTTTATCGGCTTTCAGTTGGAGCAGGTGGAACGTGATGTGCGGTTATTTGAAGGAAGAACGAGGCAGTATATCTATATCAGCTCTGCCTCGGCATATCATAAACCTGCTGCAGGGTATGTGATAACAGAGGGTACATCGCTTGCAAATCCCTATTGGCAGTATTCCAGGGATAAGATCGAGTGTGAAGAATATTTGATGAAGAAGTACCGGGAAACCGGATTCCCGGTTACGATCGTCCGCCCGAGCCATACCTATGATGAAAGAAATATTCCGGTCGGCGTACATGGGAAGAACGGTTTTTGGCAAGTGATCAAGCGCATGCAGGAGGAGAAGCCTGTCATTATTCAAGGCGACGGATCCAGTTTATGGACGTTGACCTGGAATGCGGATTTTGCGATAGGCTATACCGGCCTTATGGGGAACAGGCATGCCATCGGAGAAGCTTTTCACATTACATCGGATGAAACGCTTACATGGGATCAGATCTATGAAACCATAGCCGATGCGCTGGGCGTAAAGCTGAAGGCCTATCATGTGGCCACCGATTTCCTGCGCGAGTCAGGGGATAGATACGGGTACGACTTTACCGGCTCGCTTCTGGGTGATAAATCCGTGTCGGTGGTATTTGACAATTCCAAGCTGAAACGTGTCGTTCCGGATATGAGGACGACGGTGAGATTTGACATGGGCGTTAGAAAGGTGCTTGATTATGTGCTTTCCCACCCACAGGAGTGCCAACAGGAGGATCCGGAGTTCGACGCATGGTGCGACCGGGTGATCGATGCGCTCGAGAGCGCGAAAAAGGCTGTTTTATGATTGAAAAGGGGCTGCCGTATTCATTACGGCAGCCCTTTTTTAATGTTTTGAATCTTTTTGTGCCAAAATCCAAGGCTTTATTTGGATCACACCTTGAAGAAACCGATGGCCTGTTTGAGTTTATCAGCCAGCGAGTTGATCTCGCCCATAGAACTGGAAACATCGCTTACATTGGAGGACACCACATTAGTGGATGCGGTGACTTCTTCATTTGTCGCGGAGGTTTCCTCCGAAATAGCGGACAGATCGGATATTGCGTTTACTATGGTGTCTTTTATGGTTCCGAGCTGGCTTGCGATGGAGCCTACGGTATCGATGTTCTGTACAGACGAGTTGATCTCGCTGCTTAAGGTATCAAACTGTTCCTTGGTCTGCGCCAGGAGTTCCTGTTCTTCCGAAATATACTGCTTGACCGTGCCGGCCTCCTCCACACATGCATTGGAGAGCTTGCTGATCTCGGATACGATCACATTGATCTCATCGGCAGAGTCGGAGGACTGCGCTGCAAGGTCCTTGATGTTATCAGCAACAACGGCAAATCCCTTTCCGGCCTCGCCAGCTCTTGCAGCCTCGATGGAAGCGTTGAGCGCGAGCAGGTTGGTCTGGCTGGCGATCGATGTGATCATATTCACCATATCCGTGATCTTATTTACAGCATCATTGGTTGCATTGATCCTTTCGGCGATCCCGTCAACCGCTTCCGCGGAATGATTGGAGGATTCCGTAATGTTTTCTACACACGCAAGAGCATCGGAGTTGGCGGTTTCCATATTCTTCGCCGAACCGGTAAGTGTCTGAATGGTATTCTGCGCGTTTTCGACAATGTATCCCATATCAATAACATTCGAGTTGATATCCTGGACAGAATTGGCCATCATTTCCGTGGAATCGGCAAGACCGCTCATCGCGTCGGAAATCTGGGATGAGGATCCGGATGATTCCTCCGCAAGCTTCGACGTTGTGCCGATGATCGAATACAGCGAATCCATGGCGTCCTGGATATCTTCCACGATCCCGGAAAGGATATTCGACAGTTTATTTGTCGATTCTATGAAAACAGATACTTCTTTGATCACAGAGTTCGCTTCAACGTTTGTATGCACATCTCCTTCGGCAAGGCTTTCAATCCCCGTCACTGCTTTTCTCATAGGCGTGATCAGGACTTTCTTCGCTAAAATAAGTATCAGGAAAATAGAACCCAGTCCGATCAATACTGTGATCAGGATGACAGTGAAGATGAATTTTTTCTCTACTGCCTGGATCTGCGCAGCAGGCTTTCCGGAGAAAGCCATACCATAGACATTCTGGCCATCTGTGAGCGGCATGTAGTATACGAAGTAATCCACTCCGCCGATCACAACATCATTGGAGTAGTAATCATTTCCTTTGGACACCTCCGCCCATACAGCGTCGGATGCGGTTGTTCCTTCATTCCTGCTGCCATCTGCGTTACGCAGGGATGTCATAAACCGTACGTTGTCCTTAAACAGCGTAAGATCTACTCCTGTTCTGTCATGTACCCTGTCAATATATTCTTCCGGGGCATATTCGATAAAACCGTCTACCAGATCATTGTCATTGATCAGATCATATTCGTAGTATTCACGAAGGCCCTGCGTTGCGATACGCAGCTCATTTTTCGTACTGTCCTCAAGATTGGTAGTCGCGATGTTGGTAGTTACGATCTCAAGGATAATGGCCAAAATAGCTATGGGGATCAAGGTAAACATTAGCAGCATTGCATTCATAGACAGCTTTTTTTTCATTACGTCCTCCTTCGTTATGCCCATTGGGGTTTTTATTCAAAACTATCAGTATTATATATAAACGCTCACTATTTCGCAAGGCGGTGAGGCTTATTTGGCCTGTTGCATCACCATATTTTTCCAAATTCCTTGACATATAAAATGTATTTTTTAGAATGAACTTAGGTTTGCTAAAATAAGAGTGCTGATCCCAAAAAGAACAGGGTAAAGGAGTGGAGGAGAAGATGAAATACGCGCCAAGAGGATGGAACAGCTGGGACTGCTATGGAGCGGCAGTAACGGAAAAGGAAGTGCGGTCAAACGCGCAGTACATGGCTGCGCATATGAAGAATGCGGGCTATGAGTATGTGGTTGTGGATATCCAGTGGTATGAACCGGGGTCCCAAAACAATGAATACCACCCCTTTGCGGATGTTTGCATCGATGAATTCGGCAGGCTGATCCCGGCGGAGAACCGGTTCCCTTCGTCTGCGGGAGGAAAGGGGTTTTTGCCTCTGGCGGAATTTGTTCATTCCCTTGGGCTGAAATTCGGGATCCATATTATGCGCGGGATCCCAAGAAGGGCAGTAGCGGAGAATTGTCCTGTGAAAGGGACCAAAGTGACGGCAAGAGAGATTGCGGAAACAGCGTCCATCTGTTTATGGAATACGGATAATTATGGGATCGATCCCCAAAAATCCGGCGCAAAAGAGTATTATGATTCAATATTCGAGTTATACGCTGCCTGGGGCGTGGATTTCATAAAATGCGATGATATCTGCCGCGAATTGCCGGAAAGAGAAGAGGAACTGATCCTGATTCACGAAGCGCTTCAAGGCTGCGGAAGGAAGATGATCCTGTCTCTGTCTCCGGGCCCGGCCCTGATCGAAAAAGCGCAGCTTTATATGGATGTTTCCAATATGTGGCGGATTACGGATGATTTCTGGGATGACTGGAACTTACTTTACGGCATGTTTGAGCGTGCGGAAAAGTGGAGTATTTATGCCGGAAACGGGCATTTCCCCGATGCGGATATGCTTCCGCTCGGTGCGATCCGCCAGGTCTATGAACCAACGTACAGAACGGCGTTTACCAAGAAAGAGCAGATCACAATGATGGTACTCTGGTGCATGATGAGGTCACCTTTGATGATGGGCGGTGAGCTCACGAAAAATGATCCATTTACACTCGGGTTATTGACGCATTCCGGCCTTATGGCTCTTCATGAAAGGTCCCGCCATGCGCATCAGGTTTATCGGAAACACATGGGTGAGAACGAGATCATTCTTTGGACGTCCATGAGGGCAGCTGAAGCGGGCGCCGGCTATGACGGGCAGTATGCGGCTGTCTTTAATGCAGCCGGTCCGAAAGCCTCCATCACTCTGGATCCTTCGGATCTGGAGCTGGAAGGCGTGCGTGATTGTATTGACGTGATGACGGATGAGCAGGTTTCGCTGACAAAGCCGATATCCATCGAAGAACACGGCTCCCGCCTGTTCTGTTTTACATGGAAATGAAGGAAATTGCAGCTATGACGTGGTTGGTTGAAAAAAGATGGCTCAGAAATACTTTTCCGACAAGAGTGCAGTTCGGATATATCGTTAGTTG